>NZ_JBMERN010000075.1:0-18177 GCF_049310965.1 Loktanella sp. DJP18
CCGCCATGCAGCCATCGTTTCATCACAACAGCCCCCCCAAAAAAGTCGTGGACGCGCTGGCCTGCCACGGGATCACGATCAAGCCGGGGGCGACGGCGGCAATCTTTTCGGTCTGATAGCCGTTGACATTTTCGGCCATGCCGGGGGTCGCAATATGGCTACCTGCATGGCGTGATCCTAAATTTTATCTGAAGTTGCCGGTCGGCGGATTGATACCCCCCACGCTCGATCGACCGGTCTCCAGCATCCGGACCGACACCGCGCGCGCCTGTCCGCTGACATCCCGTCCTTCGGCCCAGTTCGGTGGCCTTCACACCAAAAAACCATAATAGTTCCCTGCAAATGACACTGGAGGAAGGCACACCATGACGAATCGAATTTTGTACCGCCGGATATCCGCTGCCACGACCACTGTTCGATCGCTGTGGCGCGCGCTTCCGGCCCTGATCCTAGGGACCGTCATCATGACCTACGAGACCGAGAAAGCCCAAGCCGAAATGGCGTACGGGTCGGATAACCCGACGCTGGCGTTTGGGCTGTCGGCAGTGGACGACTACGGGACGGGCATGCAGTACCTGGATATCATGAAAATGATGCGGCCCTGGATCGGCCACGAACCTGACAAATGGGGTGGCATGGAAATCTCCGATCTGCGGGCGGGCGGTTTCCTGGATGCGGACGGCTGGGTGAAGGAGATACCTGACGGGCTTCAGAAAGTCGGAACAATTTGGCAGTGGTCCGACATGCTGGATCAGATCGACGAGCACAAAGGTATCTATGTTCTAGAGTATGAAGGTAGCGGAACGCTCAAGATCGAAGGTGATGCCAGAGTTCTGTCATCGGAGCCCGGACGCATCGTTTTCGAGAACGTCACGGGCGACAACCTCTATCTGAATCTGTACGATACGGATCCTGAAGGCACCGGAGACTATATCCGCGACATCTCGATCGTTGCCGAAAAGAACCTGGCGCTTTACGAGGCTGGTGCGACCTTCAACCCAGATTGGCTGGCACTCATCGACGACGCGCGCGAGTTGCGCTTCATGGATTGGATGCAAACGAACAATTCCACGGTGATATCCTGGGACGAAATGCCGTCGGCCCATGGCCCCAAAAGTGATCTTGGTACCTCGGTCGAAGACATGGTGAATCTAGCCAACGAACTGGGTGTCGACCCGTGGTTCACCATGCCGCATCTCGCCGACGCTGAATATATCCGGAACTTCGCGACATACGTCCGTGACAATCTGGATCCAGCATTGCACGCCAAGGTGGAGTATTCCAACGAGGTCTGGAACTGGTCGTTTCAGCAGGCACAATGGGTCCTTCAACAGTCAAAGGATGAATGGGGTGTCGAGGCCTATGTCGATTACCACGCCAAGAAAGCCGTAGAGACCGCTCTGATCTGGGAGGACGTGTTTGGTGATCAGGCCGACGCGCGGTTGATCAATGTCCTGTCGACACAAACGGGGAATCCCTGGATTGCGGAGCGTCTTCTGAACCCGGTAGTCTGGCAGGAAAAGGAACCTGATACCTACGTTGACCCTGCCAGTGTGTTCGAGGAGCTTGCGGCTACGACCTACTTTGGCAGCGGCACTGTATCAGACCAGCCCCTGCGGGATGACTTGATAAAGGCAATCAAAGACCCATCGGTCGATGCAACTGCATATCTGAGTCAGAAACTTATGGATCCAGATTACCCATGGTCTATTCCCTTTGTTGCCCAAAAACTCGCCGACAACGCTGCGGTCGCCGATAAATACGGACTCAAACTGGTCGCTTACGAGGGTGGCCAGCACGTCCACCATTCGTTCGCCGTTCAGGGCCTGAGCGACGCCGATCTGCAAGTCTTGACGGATTTCATGATTGATTTCGTCCGCAGCGACGAAATGGCGCAGCTCCACCGCGATCTCTGGGACACTTGGGCCGAGGTCGGCGACGGGCCCTTCATGCAGTTCGGAGATGTCGGGCCTCCCAGCAAATGGGGGTCCTGGTCCCTCTACAATAGCCTCGACGATACCAATCCCCGCGCCACCGCGCTCGAAGAGCTCAACGCGACCAGCACACCTTGGTGGGATGCTACGGGCGGCGAGCAGTACCAGCAGGGGATCACCGCCACCGGCACCGAGGATGACGATCTGATGATCGGCACCTTGCAGGAGGATTACCTGCTGGGCGCGGGCGGCGACGACTTGTTCGTGGCAGGGCGTGGAAACGACGGGATCAATGGCGGGGACGGGATCGACCGGGTCATCCTGTCGGGCAATGCCCAAGACTATACCCTGCGCGTCGAAGGCAAGGGCTACCGGCTGATCGGGCCCGAAGGCAGCGATTTCCTGACCAATGTCGAACAAATCTCTTTCGACGATGATCAGATTCAGGTGATTGCCGATCTGCCCCGCAACGGCGACGGCACGCTGCAACTGGCGATGGCGACGGACGACATCCCGGCGGGTCCTGTTGTGGTCGAGGACGAGGTCAAGACACGACCCATCAAGGGCGGTCGCGGCAACGATCCGCTGGCAGGCAGGATCGGCGACGATTTGCTGTCGGGCAACCGCGGACGGGACATCCTCAGGGGCGGAGACGGCGACGATCGCTTGTTGGGTGGTCACGGGCGCGACGCGCTGCAGGGCGGCAGCGGTCAGGACATCCTCAAGGGCGGACGCGGCAACGATCGCGACGTACTGCAGGGCGACAGCGGTCAGGACATCCTCAAGGGTGGACGCGGCGACGATTTGCTGTCGGGCAACCGCGGACGGGACATCCTCAGGGGCGGAGACGGCGACGATCGCTTGTTGGGTGGCCACGGGCGCGACGCGCTGCAGGGCGGCAGCGGTCAGGACATCCTCAAGGGCGGACGCGGCAACGATCGCGACGTACTGCAGGGCGACAGCGGTCAGGACATCCTCAAGGGTGGACGCGGCGACGATCTGCTGACCGGCGGGGCGGGTGGTGACCGGTTCGTCTTCGGCGACGGCAGCGGGCACGACAGGATCACCGATTTCCGCGCAAACGATACGCTAGACCTGCAGGATTTCCTGTCGGACGGGCAGAGTATGCTAGACGCGGCCTCAAACTCCGGTGGCAACCTCGTGATCTCGAACGGCGACGATCGGATCACGGTGCTGGGGCTGGATGTAGATGATTTGTCTTGGATGAACATCAGCCTCGTGTGACCTTGCCGGCCCCGACTTGCGGATGGGGGACACAGACACGCGGCGAACGAAAACGGCAGTCTACACCCGCTTTCGGACGTTGTGGATTTTTGCATCTACTTCAAGTCAGGCTATAGCAGGCGATAGAACGACTTGACTGCGGGATCCTGCCCCGCCCTGTGTTTTCAAAGGAGACCCCATGTCCGCCCCTATCTATCCACTCGACATACAGAGCCTGACGGTCGAGACGCAACAGGCTCGCGATGCCGGCAAGGCTTACGCAAATGCTTATCAGGCCGCAGAACCCTACAATCACATCTGCATCGACGGCTTTTTCGATCCTGACATCCTGCTGAAGGTGCGGCAGGATCTCGGTACGCTTCCCGAACCGGAAGGTGTTTTCGACCGCGCCCAGGAGCGCCTGAAGACATCCTACAATCCCGAACGCCTGCCGGACTACACGCGCAATCTGTTCCATGCCATGAACGCTCGGCCCTTCATCCTGTTTCTTGAGGAGATGACGGGGGTCACTGGGCTGATTCCCGACCCCTATTATATCGGAGCTGGCATCCATCAGGTCGCCAACGGTGGCCATCTCGACATCCATGCCGACTTCAACCTGCACAAACAGATGCAGGTCGAACGCCGTCTCAACGTCCTGATCTACCTCAACCATGACTGGAAAGCGGAATGGGGCGGATCCTTCGAAATCTGGAACAAGGAAATGACCAAGAAGGAGGCGAGCTTCGTGCCGACCTTCAACCGCATGGTCTGCTTTTCGACGGGGTCGGACACCTTTCACGGAAACCCGGAGACCGTGAACCACCCTGAGGGCGAAAACCGGCTGTCGATCGCGCTCTATTACTATACCGCGACGTGGGATGCGTCCCGCAAGGCACATACGACCCTGTTCAAACCCCGCCCGGGTTCCACGGACAAGGCTGACAGGCTCGTGGCGCGGCAATCTTTCGTACAGGATATCGTGCCGCCGATGATCTACCGCAGGATTGCCGGCAAGCTGCGCAGGATAGGCCTGTAAATTGACCCATGGCCGCGCGGGCTAGAGTCCGCGCTGCCGCCGCGCCGTGCTAGCCAGTCCTGGCAGGATCGCCGCGCAAGCGGCGTAGCGCCGGGTCAGGCGGCCGGGGTTGCTGGCCATGCGCCAGGCCCATTCGAGCGCCAGGCGGCGAACCAGGCGCGGCGCGCGGGTCTGGCTGCCGGCGATGAAATCCAGGCCGGCACCAATCGACACGAACCCGCAGGCAGGCAGGGCGGCGGCCGCGCGGGCGGCCAGGATCTCCTGCTTGGGGGCCCCCAGTGCCAGAAAACACAGCCGCGCCCCGCTGGTGCGCAGCTGCGCGATCATCCCGTCGCCAGCGGGCCCGGTCACGTCGAGGCCGAAGGGCGGGGCGATCCGG
The DNA here is from genome assembly GCF_049310965.1 of Loktanella sp. DJP18. NCBI lineage: Bacteria > Pseudomonadati > Pseudomonadota > Alphaproteobacteria > Rhodobacterales > Roseobacteraceae > Loktanella > Loktanella sp. DJP18. The sequence continues at coordinate 4,577 of NZ_JBMERN010000075.1, forward strand.
GCGACGATCCGCAGGCCCGGATAGGCCTCCTTCAGCCGGACTACGGCTTGGTCCAGCGTCTCGCGGGTCGCGCCCAGGCAGGCGACGGGCACTCCCATATGCGCCGCCATCTCGGCCAAGGGCACGATCAGTTCCGATCCGGGGATCAATTCCACCTCGCGCCCCGCTAGGCGCGACAGCCAGACGATGGGATTGCCGTCGGCGACGACATGGCTTTGCACCAGATAGGCCGCCAGAAATGCCGGATCGCGCCGCAGCTTGACGATGTGATCGAGGTTCAGTGTCGCCAGCGTGAAACCTTCGCCCGTGGCAAACCGGGCAGCGATGTCGGCCAGCAGACCGTCCCGTGTCGGATGGGTGATGTGGATCATGCCAGGGTTCCGATGCGGGGCCCAGCTGACATGGCTCTCGGATCCGATCATTCTTCGCTTCGCATCGCACAGGTCCCAAATATCACGACATCATTTCCTTCGAAGCCTCGATATGGTGAAACGGTAGCATGGCCCAGAGCAAAAGGGCCTGTCATCTCCCGCAAAGGCCCTTCCGCCGTGTCAGCACCTTCTCCGGACCAGCCCTTCGGCATCGTCATCGCCGCAAACAACGAGGAAGGCTATATCGGTGCCTGTCTCGACGCTTTGCTGGCGCAGGACGCGGCCGCGGGCGTGATGGATGTTGTCGTCGTGGCCAATGCCTGCACCGACCGCACCGAAGAGATCGTGGCCGGTCACGTGTCCGGTTTCGCCGCGCGCGGCTGGTCTCTGCGCTGCCTGCAACGGGCGCATCCAGGAAAAGTCGGCGCGCTCAACGCCGGTGACGGGGCGGTCAGGGGTTCTCTGCGCGCTTATCTGGATGCTGATGTCGTCTGTGCGCCAGCGCTGTTCGGGCAATTGCGCGCCGCCCTCGCGCCGGACCTCCCGCTCTATGCCACTGGGCGGCTGCGCGTGGTCCCGGCGCGCAGCTGGATCACCCGCCAGTATGCGCGGTTCTGGCAGCGATTGCCCTTTGTGCGTTCCGGTGCCGTGGGGGCGGGACTTTTCACCGTCAATGCGGAAGGCCGCAGGCGTTGGGGTGCCTTTCCCGACATCATTTCGGACGATACCTTCGTGCGGTTGCACTTCGACAGTGCGGAACGGATCGAGGTCGAGGCCCCCTACGACTGGCCGATGATCGAAGGCTGGCCGGGCTTGGTCAGGGTCCGCCGCCGGCAGGATGCCGGCGTGCGTGAGATCCACCGCAACTATCCGGCGCTGATACGGAACGAGGGGAAGGCCGGGATGACGCGCACAGACTTGGCGCGTCTGGCGGCGCGCGACCCAGTGGGCTTCAGCGTCTACGCAGGTGTTCTGGGTGCGGTAAGGGCCAAGGCTGCGGACAACACCTGGAGCCGCGGGCGATGATCGGCACCAGACAGATGCAAGAGCGCTACCTGCGCCGCGCGACTGCAGGCCCATGCCCGCGGTCCACCCGCAGCGGGCGGACATCATTGACGACAGCATCGGAAGCCGTCACGCCGGTGACCGCGCTCCGTGCCAGCAGGGTTCCGCCCAGCATCCACGTCAGCGGCGTCAGACCAGAGTTGGGGATCAGGTCGATCAGGTTCGCCGTCAGCATCAGGGTCAGTCCCGTGATTGCGATGCCGTCCGATCCACGACGCCAAGACAAGGTCAATGCCGGCAGCACCAGCAGACCGAAGAGGGCCAGGTACCCAACCCAGCCCGAGCTGCCGAAGGCGATCACCCAAGTGCCATCCGTCACGCTTAGATCGCGCCCGCTCTCAGGATCAAAGACGTGGTTGCGGCCCCAGCTGCCCCAGCCGAACATCGGCTTGGCAGCGGCGCGGTCGAGCAGGATATTCTCGTTGTCGAGGCGGTACTGCAAAGAATCCGCGCGTTCCGCACTGACGGATTGCGCCGTGGCGACGACATCTTCGACCGGCACCAGGTCGGCGGCACGCAATGTCGGATACAGCAGCACGATCCCGACGATGCCAGCCACCAGAAGTGCCTGTATCTGGGAACTGCAGAACAACAGGATCGGGATCAGAAGCAACGTAATGGCCAAGGCACCGACCGTCTTGGATATGAACAGCGCGAAGAGCAGCCAGAAGGCCGTCAGCAGATAGCTCCCCGGTTGCCACAGAGCGCCGGGGGACCGCCACCGGATCCGCGTTGTGCTATCCGCGGCCCGAGCGGCCTGGCATAGCGTGAAGGCGGCCAGGACCGTCATCGCCATGAAGATACCTACCCGCAGACCATGCTCGATGAAAATCATCGGCCGGAACCCGCCTGCACGGATATGCTGTTCAAAGGAATGCGAATAGAACCCGTAGATCCACTTGTTCAGCTGCGGGCTGAGCCGGACTTCGATCAAAATCAAAGCCGAATAGACCAGCCCCGCCACCACGAAGGCGCGCAGCAGTGCCAGCCGCGCGGCGGGCGTCGTCAGGTGGCGGCGCGCCAGTAGGAACGGCAGCAGCATCACGCCCGTGTTCAGCATCAGCGAAAAGATGTCGTAGACGGCCAGCCCGCCGATATAGCGGGGACCGGCGATGACCGGATCGCGGTTGGTTAGAACCGTCGCGATCGGGGCGGCGAACAGCACGGCGATGCAGACAAGCGCCACCCTGTCTCCGCGCTGGGGCAGCGACCTTGCGGCGGACCGACCATACACGCTGCGGCGGTTACCTAGGGCCCCGGCCGCCGCTCGGCGGGGCAGAGGCCCGTGTTCCGGGACCAGCCAGCACATGACGGCCGCCGACAGGCTTGGGATCAGGGTCTTGTCCAGAGGTGGTAGCAACGGTAAGTCGATCCCGGTACCTTCCGGAAGAAACAGATAGCCGAGCATGATAGACCAGATCAGCGCCCGTGGCCGGTCCAGCCGCAAAAATAGCGCAAGGACGACCAGCGGATAGCTGTAAATCACGACAAATGCGAACAGATTGGGCAACAAGAGAGCCTAGCTTCGATCAGAACAATCAATGGTCATAGTATCGCCGTTATGATGTTGAAAGACCACTATTCTTGCCGCATACCACCGCGTAAGCGTCGGACATCCACCTTAAAGCAAAAACATATATAAGATGTCAGATCCTTTCAGGCCAGCCCAGATTGCAGTGATCATCGTTAACTATCGCACTGCCGACTTGACCGCAGCTGCCGTAGAAAGTGTCCTGCACTACTACCGAGGAAATGCACAAGTCGAAGTTCATGTCGTCGATAACGCATCTCCCGGAGATGACGCCGCGACCCTCGCGCGGACCCACTCCGATCAGGGATGGGGTCCCCAAGTCATGCTCTATCCGCAAACTGCTAATCGTGGCTTCGGGTGTGGGAACAACGTCGTACTCAGGGCAATCTGCGAACGTGCGATACCGCCAGATTTTGCTTTTTTGCTCAATCCGGATGCACGGCTTAAAAACGACGCTATCGCGCTGCTGATGCAAGTTCTTGAAAAGCATCCAAAAGTCGGCTTTGTAGGAGCCGGTATCCAGAATGACGATGGCACGACCGCGACCAGTGCATTCCGGTTCCCTAATGCTCTCAATACATTTGTAGAAGCCGTGAATTTTGGACCACTCAGTCGCCCGTTCAGTAATAAATTGGTATCAATGCCGAGAGATACGAAAGAAGGTAGGGTTGATTGGGTGTCGGGCGCGGCATTCATGATTCGGCTTGACGCTTTAAAAGATGTTAGACTTTTTGACGAAGATTTCTTCTTGTATTTCGAAGAAGTCGAACTGATGCACCGGGCCGCAAATAAGGGATGGCTGACATATTTTGCGCCAAATGCCAAAGTAATCCATGTCCAAAGCGCTGCCACAGGCATGGAAGTCATTCTTAAGGCCCGTTCCAGAAGACCAAATTACTGGTATGATTCTTGGACTTCCTATTTTGATAAGGTTGGTGGAAAAAAATATATATTGGGCGTTGCGCTTACTTGGTTGATAGGTGCCACTCTCGATCATGTAATAGCACGGTTGCGACGACGGATTCCACAGGTCCCGCTGTTCTTTTACCGGGATTTGTCTAGCGCTATCTTGCGTAAATTGCTGGTGCGACACAAACCACCAAAGCCTCTATCGTGATCGGCTTTGGAGATAAAACAAGTATCGGCGTAATTACCATTGGGCGCAACGAGGGCGTTCGCCTTTTGAAGTGCCTCGACTCCCTCAATGCGTCCGACGCCCCTTTCATGCGCATTATCTACGTCGACAGCGGCTCCACCGACGGATCAGTGATAGCGGCCCTAGACATGCACGTACAGGTCGTCCTGTTGGATACCGCACAACCCTTTACCGCCGCACGAGCGCGTAATGCCGGGCTGGCGGCGCTGCGTGATGGGACAGCGCCGGATCTGGTGCAGTTTGTGGATGGTGACTGCGTCCTAGACCCCGGCTGGATCGACACCGCAGACGCCTTTCTGGCCGAACATCCCGATGTCGCCGTGGTCTGCGGGCGGCGGCGCGAGATGCATCCAGAGGCCTCGGTCTACAACCGGCTGTGCGACGCGGAATGGAACACGCCCGTAGGCGAAGCGCGGTCCTGCGGCGGCGACGCCTTGATGCGATGGTCGGCGCTGGAGGCCGTGGGGGGCTACGATCCAACCCTGATCGCGGGCGAAGAGCCCGAGATGTGTCTGCGCATGCGACGAGCGGGGTGGAAAATCTGGCGGATCGACGCCGAAATGACCCTCCACGACGCCGCCATGATGCGGTTCGGCCAATTCTGGCAGCGCATGCGGCGCGGTGGCCATGCCGCTGCAGAAGGTGCGGCGATATATGGCCGCGACGCCGAACGGCACGGCATCGCAGCCCGGCGGCGCGCGCTGGTCTGGGGGCTGCTTCTACCGCTCATGCTCCTGCTTGGGGCGATTCCGTTCGGCCCTTGGGTCCTGTGGGGTTTTATGATCTATCCGGCGCAAATCGTGCGTCTGGCACTGCGGGACGGAGGCACCCAGGGGGCTTGGGAACGGGCCATGCTTATGACGGTGGGCAAGTTCGCCGAGGCGCAGGGTGTTGCTGCCTACCACTGGCGCAGATGGCAGGGCCGCACTGGCGGCCTGATCGAATACAAGTGAAACAGCCCTTCGCCCGTTTCATGCCCGCGCGAGACACCTTCGCAGGCCGTCTTCTGAAAGCCGGCAGCTGGAGCATGGGACAGGTCTTGATCAGCCATGCCCTGCGTCTGGGCAGCAACCTGATCATGACGCGCCTGCTGCTGCCCGATGCCTTCGGCCTGATGGCGATGGTCGGCACGGTGCTGACGGGCTTTGCGCTGCTGACGGACATCGGCATCCATCGCAGCATCATGCGCGAACCCGACGGTGATCAGGATCACTTCCTGCGGGCCGCATGGACGGTCAAGTTGGGGCGTGGAGGCCTGATCGCCGCCGGAACGCTGTGCGCCGCAGTGGTGCTATGGTGGCTGGCCCCGGCCTGGGCCGCGGCGGGTACCGTCTATGCCGATCCGCGTCTGCCGATCCTGATCGCCCTGTCGGCTCTTGCCCCACTGTTGCAGGGCGCGGAATCAACCACGCGTGAGCTAATGGAGCGGCAACTGCGGATGCATTATACGGCCACTCTCGAAGTTGTCTCTCAGGTCTTGGTCATCATGGCGATGGTCGCCTTCGCCACCATCAGCCCCACGGTCTGGGCCCTGATGGCAGGCATGCTGGTGGGACCCGTCGTGCAAGTGATCGGCACACATCTCTTTTTTCCGGGCCCGCGCATGGCATTCGTGCGCGACGCCGAGATCGCCGGGCGGCTATGGCGCTATGGCAAATGGCTGATGGTCTCCGCCATCTTCACCTTCGTGGCGACGAACGCGGACCGGTTCATCCTGGGCGGCCTGCTGGATGCCACGGTCTTCGGCTTCTACTCCATCGCGCAGGTCTGGATCGGCGCAGGCAACATGGTGATTGCGCGTCTGTCCGACCAGATCGGATTTCCCGCGATCACCGAAATAATCCGCACCCGTCCGGACGAGGTGCCGCGTCTGTTCCGCAAATTCCAGACGGTGATCGATCTTGTCTGCGCCGCGGCCTTCGTCATCCTGTTTTTGGGCGGGCGGCTCCTGATCGATCTGCTCTACACCGCGACCTACGATACGGCCGGCACCTATATTGCTATTCTCTCGCTCAGCTTTCTGGCGCTTCGGTTCAACACGCTGGGCGGTCTGTTGATGAGCGGGGGCAACAGCCGCGCCATCATGGTCATCTGGGCGATGCGCGCAGTGGCACTCTGCATCAGCCTGCCGCTGGCCTACGACCATGCGGGAATGACCGGTGCGCTGCTGGCCGTGGCGCTATATCCGCTGGTCAGCGTGCCCTACACCATCTGGCTGGCGACACCCATCCTGAGCGTGCGGCAGACCCGGTGGGACTGGCTGTGGCTGGCCGGAACACTGGTTGTCGCCGGCGGTGTCATCGCCTTCGGCTAAGTCCCGCCGGGGCGAAAAATTGCCGTAATTGCGCCACAGAGTCCGTTCATCTAAAGGAAACAATCCACCTGTCCACAGCCTGATTGAACAGAGATCCCATGTCCCAGCCTTCCGCGCGCACATCCTCTGACAGGGCCGCCTATCGCACCGCCTGGGCCGGGCTGCGGCCGGTGCTGATCAGCGTCGCGGCGATCAGTGCGCTAATCAACGTGCTGATGCTGACCGGGTCGATCTACATGCTGCAGGTCTACGACCGGGTACTGGCGAGCGGGTCTGTGCCGACGCTGGTCGGGCTCTTCATCATCGTCGTGATCCTCTATGCCTTTCTCGGGTTCTACGATTTTCTGCGAGCCCGGATGCTGGCGCGGGCTGCCGTCGGGCTTGACCGAGCGGTGGCGGGCGATGTCTGTCAGGCGTATCTGCGGTCCGGCATTCCGGGTGCGCAGGCCGGCGGCACGGCCGGTGCAAGCGCCCAGCCGATGCGCGACCTGGACACGGTGCGCGCCTTTCTGGGCGGTCCCGGGATGCAGGGGCTGTTCGACATTCCCTTCACGCCACTGTTTCTAGGCGTGCTGTTCCTGATCCACCCCTGGCTGGGGTTGCTCACGCTGGCCGGGTCGGCCGTGGTTGCGGGGGCGACTGTGCTGAACCGCATCATCAGCCGCGGCCACATGGACCAGACGCTGGCGCTGGACGCCGCCGCGCGCGATTTCGCCGACAGCGGCAAGCGTGCGGTCGAGGCCGCCATCGCCATGGGGATGGACAGGACCCTGACCGCGCGCTGGCAGGACATGCACGAGGCCGCCCTGGCCGCGGGCCAGCGCAGCAGCGACCCAGCCGAAACGCTGTCGGCCTTTTCCAAGGCGTTCCGGTTGCTGCTGCAGTCGGCGATCCTGACCCTGGGTGCCTATCTGGTGCTGCGCGGCGAAATATCGGCGGGCATGATCATCGCCTCGTCGATCCTGTCGGGCCGCGCGCTGGCACCGGTCGACCAGGCGATCGGCCAGTTGCGCGCGATCACCGGCACCCGCGCAGCCCATGTCCGGCTGCGCGCCCATTTCGATGCGCAGCGGACGACCGAGACCCGGATGGACCTGCCACGCCCGGTGGGCCGCCTGGCGGTCCGGGGCCTGACCAAGCTGGCACCGGGGCCGAATCGGCCCGACCGCGCCCGGCTGCTTACGCATGTGGGCTTCGATCTGGCCCCTGGCGACGGGCTGGGCGTGATTGGCAATTCGGCCAGCGGGAAATCAACACTGGCTCGGCTGCTGGTCGGTGCCTGGCAGCCCGACGGTGGCGAAGTGCGGCTGGACGGCGCGACGCTGGACCAGTGGGACAACACCGCGCTGGGGCGCCACATCGGCTACATGCCGCAGACGATCGACCTGCTGCCCGGCACGGTGCGCGAGAACATCGCCCGGTTCGACCCCGAGGCAACAGTGGCCAAGATCATCGCCGCGGCCCGGATGGCCGGCGTGCACGAGATGATCCTGCGTCTGGACAAGGGCTATGACACCCGGCTGGGCGGGGCCGCGGGCAACACGGCGTTGTCGGGCGGGCAGATCCAGCGGCTGGGTCTGGCCCGCGCGGTCTATGGCGATCCCGTGCTGGTGGTGCTGGACGAACCCAATTCCAACCTCGATGCCGATGGCGACGAGGCGCTCTGCGCCGCAATCCTGGCGCTGCGCAAGGCGGGCACCACCGTCGTCGTCATGGCGCACCGGCCCAGTGCCATCGCAGCGGTGAACAGGCTGATGGTGCTCAAGGACGGTACCGTTGCGCATTGCGGCGACAAGGGCGAGGTTCTGAACTCCCTGCGCGCGGCGGCCCTGCAGGCGGTGCCGGATGCGCCCGCCGCGCCCGCCGCGGCGGACGCAGTGCAGCAACCGGCGGCCGTTCGCCCACGTGTGCCGGACCCGCCCCCCGCCGCACAGGCGACCGCGTCGCCGGCACCCTGGCCCGCACCGCTGCCGCAGGCCCGGCCCGCAGCCGCCACGGTACCGCCGGGCAGCAGCAGCACCGCGAACCTCAAGAAGCTTTTTGCCGTGGAACGCCAGCGCCAGCGGACTCAGACCCCGGCAGAAACGCCGGAACAGACCAAGGGTGGGGAACCCGCACAGCAGGACAGGATGAAACAGGCATGACCACGCTGTCACCGACCGCACCGCCCCCGACCAACCTGCGTGTCAGCCTGCGCCCCGCGCTCTGGCTCGGCCTGTCAGGCCTTGTAGCCCTTGTAGGCGTCTGCGGCCTGTGGGCCGCCACGACGGTGATCGGCGGCGCAGTCATCGCGCAGGGCCAGGTGACCGTGCACGGCAAGCCACAGCAGGTGCAGCATCTGGACGGCGGCATGATCGCCGCCATCGACGTGAGCAACGGCGATCATGTGACGGCCGGGCAGGTGCTGCTGCGGCTGGACCCCACCGTCGTGCAGCTGAACCGCGACATGGCCGAACGGCGGCTGATCGAGGCGCTGACGCTAGCCGCTCGGCTGACCGCGGAGCAGCAGGGGCGCAACACCTTGGCGTTCAGCTATCCCATGCTGCCCTTTGCCCTGCCCGACATGGCCGAGGCCGAGGCCGGCCAGCGGCAGATCTTCGCGGCGCGCCGGGCGGTCCAGCAGGGCGGCCGCGACCAGTTGACCGAAACGCTGTTGCAGATCGACGCGCAGATCACCGGCCAGCAGGCGCAGGCGGGTGCTATCCGCGACCAGATGGGCTATCTGGACACCGACATCGCCAACAAGCGCACGCTGGCCGACCGCGCGCTGATCCGGCAGAGCGACCTGAACGATCTGCAACGCGCGCAGGCCGACATGCGCGGGCGCTTGGCGGGGATCGAGGCGGACATCGCCCGGCTGACCAACGCCCGTGCCGAGAGCACGCTGCAGACCCTGCAGGCCGAGCGCAGTTTCAAGGAATCCGTCGTCCTCGACCTGCGCGAGGCGACCGCCCAGGTCGAGGAACTGACGCTCGAGATCATCACGCGCCAGGCGCAACTGAACCGGATCGACCTGCGCGCGCCCGTCGCGGGCATCGTGCATGAGATGGCGGTCAGCACGGTCGGCGGCGTGGTCGCCCCCGGCGAGGTGCTGATGCAGATCATCCCGCAGGACCCAGCGCGCGAGTTCGAGATGCGGATCGATCCGCGCGCGGTCGATCAGGTCTGGCCCGGGCAGACGGCGCAGGTCGTCATGGCGGCCTTCGATCCGAGCAACACGCCCAAGCTGATCGGTGAGGTGGTGCGTATATCACCCAACGTTGTGGTCGATCCGCAGACCGGGCAGCGGTTCTACCGGGTTGACCTGTCAGTGCCCGAAATCGAAATCGCCCGGCTGGGCGCGGTCGAGATCGTGCCCGGCATGCCGGTCGAGGCCTTTCTGGAGACCGGTGACCGATCGGTGCTGGCCTATCTGGTCCAGCCTTTCGCCACCCAGCTACGCCGGGCGTTCCGCGAAAGCTGAGCCGCGGCGGTGCGCCTTGAACGCCACAAGCCGCGGCGATCCCCACACGGCAAGCACAGATCGCTTGCCCGACGTGGGTCGATCCGCCAACCTGACTGCGACAGACCGGACCCGCATGGCGGGCACCGGGGCCACCGCCGATCAACGGCGGGGATGAACAAGAGGCAGATCTTCCATGACGGAAGCCAGAGCGGGACGCACCGGATTCCGGGTCGCAGCGAGCGCCATCTGCGTTGCCGCGATGCTGTCGGGCTGCACCCGACCTGACCGCAACGGCGGTCTGAATTTCCCGTTCCTGCCCGGCTACCAGGGCACCCGCGACGGCGCTCCGGTGCTGCTGGACAACGCGGCCTGGTGGCGCGGGCTGGACGATCCGGTGCTGGACGGCCTGATCGCCCAGGCGCTGGCACAGAACCTGACGCTGGCCGCCGCCACCGAACGGGTGAGGCAGGCCCTCGCCGAGGCGGGCACGGTCCCGGACGGCATCGACGCCACGCCATCGCTGTCGGCCCGGGTCGAAGGCGATACGGAGAACGAGGCAGTCACCACCGGCACGGCGCAGATCGGGTTCGACTGGATGCTGGACCCCTTCGGCGCGCGCAAGGCCGCCCGCGCCGCCGCCGCCGAACGGGTGAACATCGCCGAGGCCGAGGCCGACGCCGCCCGCCTGCTGGTGCTGTTCAACACCGCCAACGCCTATGCCGGTCTGCGCTATCGCGAACGGCTGCTAGACCTGCGCGAACAGGAACTGCAGAGCCGCCGCCGCACGCTGGCGCTGGTGCGCGACCTGGCCGCGTCCGATGCCGCGATACGGCTCGAGGTGACGCGGTCGCGCGCGCGGGTGGCCGAGATCGAGGCGCAGCTGCCGCAGGTGCGCAGCGCGGTGCAGGCCAGCCGCAACCAGATCGCCGTACTGGTTGGCCAGATCCCCGGCCAGTTCACCCTACCGCAGGCCACCCCCGGCCGGATCCCCCAGCCGCAGCTGTCGCCCGATGTCGGCATCCCCGCCGACCTGCTGCGCAACAGGCCCGACATCCGCAGCGCCGAACGCAGCTATTATCTCGCGCTGGCCGATCTGGAGGCCGCCGAGGCGGCCCGCTATCCCAGCCTGTCGCTGGGCGGCGCCATCTCACTAGGCGGCGGCAACCGGGGGGTACCGTACTACTTCGGGCCGACGGTGCGGTTTCCCGACCTGATCGGCAATACCACGGGGGCGGCCATCGCCGCACGGCAGTCCGCCGTCCGGCAGGCGCATGCATTTTGGCAATCGACCGTGCTGGACGCGATCCTCGAGGTGGAAAATGCCCTGCTGGACTACCGCGCCGCCACAGAAGCTGTGGTCTCGGCCGGACGCGCCGTCGCGCTCTACCAGCAGGCCGCTGACCTCACGCGCGAGATCTTCGGGGTCGGCGACGCCACGCTGACCGATCTGATCGACGCAGAACAGGCCATCGCCAACGCCCGGATTCTGCAGGCCGACAGCGCCTACAACCGTGCCCTGGGCTTCATCGCACTGAACGTCCGCGTCGGTGCCGGCAGCGCCGCGCGGTGACGGGCGCTACCCCAACACCAGAGCCTGGATCGTTTTAAACCATACCAACAGCAGGCATCGTCTGTTGGCTCATTCACAACTGATGTCAGATGGAGAAGCCGTGAAGTTTATCAACACCTCTGACCTTGCAGATCCGGGCTGGGATTTTATTGCAAGCTATAGCGATAACCCCGACATAACTTGGGAGTACCATTTGGGCACACGGCGTGCAGGGGTCGAAAAGTGGATGAAACGCCCCCACCTCGGCCGCATGCGCGCCGACTTTACCGCCGCACGATCCGCCGCCAGGCAACCGGGCTCCGCGCTCGTTTCACACCTTCCAAATATGACGTTTGTGACTGCCAGAGCGCAAAATTACCTCGGAAAGCCGGGGCCACACGTTGGATTCTCATTTAACTTTACAGACCTTCCAAAGGGCAAACGAAAATCACTCTACAAAGAAACGTTCAAAAATATGACGGAATTTGTTGTATTTTCAAAATATGAAGTTGATCTTTATGAAGAGTATTTCGGCATATCGAAAGAAAACCTAAAGTTTCTACCGTGGACGATGGATAGGCCTAATACTAGATCCAACATAAAACTACCTTTTGATGGCGATTATCTATGTGCAGTTGGTAGCGAGGCACGGGATTACGGAACGCTGATGGCCGCCATGCAGACCCTCCCTCATATCAATCTAGTCCTTATTGCGCGCCACCATTCACTGGCGGGGATCACCGTGCCGGAGAACGTTCGCGTGATGATTGAAATACCATCAGCACATGTCTGGGCCATTGCAGAAAAGTCCAAGGGTATGGTGGTCCCGCTCCAAACGGATAAAACGCCCAATGGCCATGTTACGATTGTAGGTACAAGGCTGATGGCCGTGCCACTCGCCGTTTCACGCTCGGACGGCATCTCTGATTACGTTCATGATGACGATTCATTCATGTTTCAAAGTGGCAATGCCGAAGAATTGCGAACTGCATTGTTGGTTATGATGACACAGCAGGACCTAGCAGCACGAAAAGCGGCTTTGGCACAGCGCCGTGCGCTAGAACAGAATGATGTGAAACACTGGGTCGCATACTTCGATGATCTGAACAGGCGATTGTCCGCTTTTGCCACATAGCGGCGAGCTTACACCAACAGGCCATCGCCAGCGCTCGGATGCTGCAGGCCGACAGCGCCTACAACCGCGCCCTGGGCTTCATCGCACTGAACGTTCGCGTCGGTGCCAGCAGCGCCGCGCGGACGGTTCCGCGGCCCGGGCCCGCTGAAGCCTGTTGTCAGCGTCATCCTCCGCTGCGCGCAGTACCGGACCAGCTTGGACAAACGGAAAGCGATCGTGCTTGCTGAGTGACCAGGGCAGGTGCTGCCAGACACCGCATAATCGGCCAATTGGAGCCCCAGTAGTTCAGCGACGGGTCAAGGAGAGCCGCGTCCTTAGAGGCAAAATCACCTTGCTCTCGGAATTAGTGCAATCCATACTCTCTGATCATACGCCTAATACAGGAAAAAACGATGGGACGTGTCAAAGTCAATCTGACGCTGGACTCCGATGTTGCGAAAGCAGCAAGGGCGCTTGGGCTAAACATGTCGCGCCTTGCAGAGGCGGCGATCAGTGAGGCGGCGAAGGTCGAACGCAATCGGATCTGGCGCGAGCAAAACCGCGCCGCAATCGATCTCTATGCAGACGAAGTCACCAAGGAAGGGCTGGCTCTTGCACGCTTCCGAACGTTTTGAGCGATTGCGCTGATGGCACAGTTCGATCTTTACCGTCTGCCCGGCGGACAACTCGTTGTGGACCTGCAAACCGACCTGATCGGGATTGATGCCTCCCGCATCGTGGCACCATTGCGAGACACGGGCCGCTACACCGCCTTTCCTGGCCTAACCCCGAGGGTCAAGGTCGAGGGGCAGACATGGATCGTCCGCATTCAGGAGCTGGCCGCCGTTCCAGGAACGGAACTACGGAACGGCATCGGATCCCTGATCGCCCATCGCGACGCGCTGAAGCGTGCTCTCGATATTCTGATCGACGGGTTCTGAGGATCGGCCTCCACCGCAATGCTTTTCATCTGAACAGGTGCTGCAGGTCAGTTCCGACCCGCAACTGGCTGATGAAAGTGTCATATTACATAATCTTCATTATGCGTAAATGCCT
>NZ_JBMERN010000076.1:0-17910 GCF_049310965.1 Loktanella sp. DJP18
TTCGCTTTGACGATAAAATAGCCCCGCCCACAAGGGCTCCGGACCGGAACGTAGTGTTTCCGATCCGGCGATTGGCACCCTTGTCCGATCAATCGATCTTGGGCAGCAGCTCTTCCAGCGACTTCTTCGCGTCGCCGTAGAACATCCGCGTATTTTCTTTGAAGAACAAGGGGTTCTCGATACCCGAATACCCCGTCCCCTGCCCGCGCTTGGACACGAAGACCTGCTTGGCCTTCCAGACCTCTAGCACCGGCATTCCCGCGATGGGGCTGTTGGGATCGTCCTGCGCGGCGGGGTTTACGATGTCGTTGGACCCGATCACGATGGCGACGTCCGTCGTCGGAAAATCTTCGTTGATCTCGTCCATTTCCATCACGATGTCATAAGGCACCTTCGCCTCGGCCAGCAGCACGTTCATGTGGCCGGGCAGACGGCCCGCGACGGGGTGGATGGCGAAGCGCACCGTCTTGCCCTGTGCGCGCAGCTTGGTCACCAACTGGCTGACCGCTTGCTGTGCCTGTGCCACGGCCATGCCGTAACCGGGGATGATGATGACGCTGTCGGCTTCGTTCAGCGCCGTCGCCACACCGTCGGCGTCGATCGCGATCTGCTCGCCCTCGACCGCCATCGCAGGGCCGGTGGTGCCGCCAAAGCCGCCAAGGATCACCGAGATGAACGACCGGTTCATCGCCTTGCACATGATGTAGGACAGGATCGCACCGCTTGACCCAACCAGCGCGCCGGTCACAATCAGCAGGTCGTTGCCAAGGGTGAAACCGATCGCCGCCGCAGCCCAGCCGGAATAGCTGTTCAGCATCGACACGACGACGGGCATGTCCGCGCCGCCGATACCCATGATCAGATGCCAGCCGATAAAGCCCGCGATCAGCGTCACCAGCACCATCGTCCAGATGCCAGCACCCTGCGCGAACATGATCCCCAGCAGCACCGACACGATCAGCGCGACCGCGTTCAGGTAGTGGCCGGAAATGAAGGGGATCGCATTGTCGTCACTGGGCAGCATCAGCTTCTTCGGCTTGCCATCGACCTTGCCGGCCAGCTTGCCAAAGGCCACGATGGACCCGGTGAATGTCACCGCGCCGATGAAAATGCCCAGAAAGACCTCGACCTTCAGGATCGCGATCTCGACCGCATCCTTGTGCCACAGCTTTTCTCCAAAGCCGGTCAGTTCCGTGCCGACCGGGATCGGCACCGACGCGCCGTCCGCGATGGACGGCACACCCATCGCCGCCGCCTGCATCTGTTGCACGGCGTGCAGCATGATGTCGGCGTTCAACCCGATGAACACCGCCGCAAGGCCGACAAAGCTGTGCAATGCCGCGACGAGTTGCGGCATTTCCGTCATCTGCACCTTCCCCGCGACGTAATATCCGGCAAAGCCACCTGCCGCGATGGCGATCAGGATCAGGAACACGTTGTAGACGCCCGGCCCGAAGACCGTGGCGACAACCGCCAGCGCCATGCCGGTGATGCCGTACCAGACGGCGCGTTTCGCGCTTTCCTGGTTGTTCAGGCCACCCAAGGCCAGGATGAACAGGACGGCGGACGCGATATAGGCCGCCGATGTGATGCCAACTGAAAACATGGGACCCTCCTCAGGACTTCTGGAACATGGCGAGCATGCGCCGCGTGACGAGGAACCCGCCGACGATGTTGATGGAGGCGATCAAAACCCCGATGAAGCTGAGCAGCACCACAATCCAGCTGTTCGCCCCGATCTGAAGCAGCGCTCCCAGGATCACGATCCCCGAGATCGCGTTGGTTATGGCCATCAGTGGCGTGTGCAACGAATGTGCCACGCCCCAGATGACCGAAAAACCGATGAAGCACGACAGCGCGAAGACGATCAGGTGCGACATGAAGCTTTCGGGCGCATAGGCCCCGATCAGCAGCATCAGCAACCCACCCACGACCAGCAGCATGACCTGTGACTTCGTCTGCGCCTTGAAGGTCGCGACCTCGCCCGCGCGCTTCTCGGCCGGGGTCAGGTCCTTCGGCCTTTCCTTCTTTGGGGCCGCCGCGATGGCGGCGATCTTGGGTTTGGGCGGCGGAAAGGTCACTTCGCCCGCATGGGTCGCCGTGGCACCCCGAATGACGTCGTCATCCATGTTGTGGTCGATGTCGCCGTCCTTGTCCGGCGTCAGGTCGGAGACCATGTGCCGCACGTTGGTCGCATACAGCAAGGAGGCCTGCGTCGCCATGCGGCTGGGGAAATCGGTGTAGCCGACGATGGTGACGCCGTTGTCGGTGACGATCTTTTCGTCCTTCACGGTCAGCTTGCAGTTGCCGCCGCGTTCCGCCGCAAGGTCGATGATGACCGATCCGGGCTTCATGGATTTCACCATGTCCTCGGTCCAAAGCTCTGGTGCGTCGCGGCCGGGGATCAGCGCCGTCGTGATGACGATGTCCATATCGGGCGCGATCTCTCGGAACTTCGCAAGCTGGGCTGCCGCGAACTCCGGGCTGGACACGGCGGCATAGCCGCCCGTCGCGGACCCGTCCTGCTTTTCCTCGAAGTCGAGGAAGACGAACTGCGCGCCCATCGATTCGACCTGTTCAGCCACCTCGGCGCGGACGTCAAAGGCGTAGGTGATGGCACCCAATGACGTCGCCGTGCCGATGGCCGCCAACCCTGCCACACCGGCCCCGATGACCAGCACCTTGGCGGGCGGCACCTTGCCTGCGGCAGTCACCTGCCCGGTGAAGAAGCGGCCGAAGTTGCTGCCCGCCTCGATCACCGCGCGGTAGCCCGCGATATTGGCCATCGAGGACAGGGCGTCCACCTTCTGCGCGCGAGAAATGCGCGGCACCATGTCCATCGCGATGACCGTGGCCCCCTGCGCATTGGCAGCGGCCAGCAGGTCGGCGTTCTGGCCGGGATAGAAGAACGAGATCAGCGTCTGGCCGTCGCGCAGCAGTTTCACCTCATCATCCGACGGCGGGCGCACCTTGGCCACGATGTCGGCCTGCGCATAAAGCGCCGCCGCATCATCCACCACGGTCACGTCGGCGGCGCGATAGGCGTCGTCGGTGAACCCGGCCTTCTGTCCGGCCCCCGCCTCGATCAGGCAGTCATGCCCCAGCTTTTGCAAATCCTTGGCCGAGGCGGGTGTCATCGCCACCCGCGCCTCGCCGGTGAACACTTCCTTCGGTGCGCCGATTTTCACAGCCCGTCCCCCTCTCGCCTTGCCGCATGACGCGGCTTTGTGCGCAACATTATTTCACAAACCGGGGGTTGCAAGGGCATTCCGGCCCGGGACGCGGCACCTGTGGCATATTGCGTGAAATCGCGCCTGCCCCCTTTGCGCCCCGGTGTCCTGAGGCTAGCATCTGCCGCACAGCCGGGGAGGACACGATGGAACATGACGGCAGGCATGCCCTTGTGACAGGGGGCGGCAGCGGCATCGGACGCGCCATCGCAGAGGCACTGGCCGCCGCGGGGGCCGAGGTCACGATCACCGGGCGCCGCGCCGAGGTGCTGGAGGAGGTCGCGGCCACATCGCCCCGTCTGCATGCGCTGGTGATGGATGTCGCCGACGAAGGGTCTGTCCGCGACGGCGTGGCGCAGGCTGCTGCCGCACGCGGACCCATTGCGATCTGCGTGGCCAATGCGGGAATTGCCGAAGGCGGCCCCTTCATGGACACGTCGCTGGCCGCGTGGCGCAAGACCATGACGACCAATCTGGACGGTGTGTTCCTGACATTTCAGGCGGCCCTTGCCAGCCTGCCCGACGACCGCCCCGGCCGCTACATCGTCGTCAGCTCCATCGCCGGGGTGCGGGGGCTGAAGAACGCGATTCCCTATACCGCGTCGAAGCATGGCGTGATTGGCCTGATCCACGGGCTGAGCGAGGAGTTCATGCATAAACGTCCCGTGACGTTCAACGCGCTGTGTCCCGGCTACGTCGATACGGATATCGTCCACAACCAGTTGCCAGGCCTGATGCGGCGTTTCGATGTGGACCGCGCCGGGGCAGAGGCGATCGTGGCGAAAGGCAACCGTCACAAGCGATTGCTGCAGGTGGACGAGACGACGGCGGCGGCACTGTGGCTGTGTTCGGATGCCGCGCGCAGCGTCAATGGCCAGTCGATCCAGATCGCCGGCGGACAGGTTTAGGGGCAAAGGATCATCATGACATTCGAGACCCGCAAGGACCTGTTCCATTTGCCAGAGGGGATGATCTACCTCGACGGCAACTCGCTGGGCCCGCTGCCGAAGGCTGCGGCGGCCCGTGTCATGCGGACCTTGCAGGACGAGTGGGGCGAGATGGTCATCACCGGCTGGAACCGGGCCGGCTGGATGGCGCAGCCGATGGCGCTGGGGGACCGGATCGGGCGGCTGATCGGGGCAGAGCCCGGCCATGTGACGCTGGGCGACACCCTGTCGATCAAGGTGTTCCAGGCGTTGGCGGCGGCCCTTGCGATGACGGACCGGACGGTGATCCTGTCGGACAGCGGCAATTTCCCATCCGACCTCTATATCGCGCAGGGACTGATTGCGGCATTGGGACGGGGGCTGGAACTGCGGGTCGTGGCACCGGAGGCGGTCGCGGATCAGATTACCGACGATGTGGCGGTGATGATGCTGACACAAGTGGATTGCCGGACGTGGCGGCTGCACGACATGGCGCACCTGACGGCCCGGGCGCAGACGAAGGGCGTTCTGACGGTCTGGGACCTCGCGCATTCGGCGGGTGCGATGGACGTGGACATGGCGGGATGTGGCGCGGACTTTGCGGTCGGCTGCACCTATAAATACCTCAACGGCGGACCCGGCGCGCCGGCATTCATCTACGTCGCGCCGCGCCATGCGCAGACCGCGCGGCCGGTGCTGGCGGGGTGGCTGGGCCACGACGCGCCCTTCGCGTTCGAGCAGTCCTACCGTCCCGGTGACGGCGTGGCGCGGATGCGGGTCGGCACGCCGCCGGGGATCCAGATGGCAGCACTGGATGCGGCGATGGATATCTGGGACGGCGTGGACATGGCGGCGCTGCGCGCGGCCTCTGTCGCGCTGACCGAACGGTTCATCGCGGGGGTCGAGGCGGCTTGCCCAGACCTTGCGCTGGCATCACCCCGCGACCCGGCGCAGCGGGGCAGTCAGGTGTCGTTCCGGCACCCGGAAGGCTACGCCATGATGCAGGCCTGCATCGCGGCGGGCGTGGTCGGAGATTTCAGGGCACCGGACATCCTGCGGTTCGGGTTCACGCCGCTGTTCATCGACGCGGACTACGTGGACCGGGCCGTGGCCATCATCGCGGGGGTGATGCGCGACAGGCTGTGGGACGACCCCGCCTTTGCCGCGAAGGCCGCCGTTACATGACAGACGCCGCATGTTTCGCGTGCGATACATATTATGTAAAACGCACCCGAAATCTTCATGTTGATGACCGGATGATTGATCTACGGCGCGCAAGCCGCGCGGTCGTCGACCGGCGCGGTTCGCATCTTGACCCTTTCGGGCATGGTCCTGAACGATGTGTTACGATCGGAAATCCGGCCCGCTACTGTGCGAACCAGACATAGGCGACGTAGGCCACAAGGAGGATCACGCCGATCACCCGCCCGATCACCGGGCGCGTCAGCAACAGCGCTGTCAGCACGACCGAGGCTGCGATCATGATCGGCAGGTCGAAGGTCAGGAAGCGGTCGGCGACAGGCACCGGCTTGATCAGCGCGGTGATGCCGAGGATGCCCAGCACGTTGAAGATGTTGGACCCGACGATGTTGCCGATCGCGATCTCGGACTGGCGGCGGAAGGCCGCGATGATCGAGGTCGCGAGTTCCGGCAGCGAGGTGCCGACCGCCACGATGGTCAGTCCGATGAACGCCTCTGACACGCCGAAGCCGCGGGCGATGGATACCGACCCGTCGACGAGGAACCGCGCGCCGAACAGCAGGATCACGAGGCCACCCAGCACCCAGAGCGCAGAGATGGCCATCGAGGACGGCACCTTGGTGTCCGCATCGTCGTCCACCGCGTCGCCGGGTTGCAGGTAGGCCCAAGTGAGATAACCGGCCAGCGCCAGCACCAGCAGGCCGCCCGACAGCCGGCCGATTTCGCCCAGAGCGAAGATCGGCACGAGGACGAAGGCCGCCGCAAGCATGACGGCGGTATCGCGCCGCAGGGTGCCACCGGACACGCGGATCGGCCAGACGAGGCAGGTCAGGCCCACGATCAGCAGGATGTTCGCGATGTTCGAGCCCACGATGTTGCCGACCGCGATGTCAGGCACGCCGCGCAGCGCGGCCTGCACGGACACGAGCAGTTCCGGCGTCGACGTGCCGAAGCCGACGACCGTCAGGCCGATCAGCAGCGGCGGGATCGCAAGGCGCTTGGCAATGCCGACGCTGCCGCGCACAAGGGCTTCACCACCGAAAAACAGACCGATCAGGCCGGCCACAACGTAAAGATAATCCAACAGAAACCCCTTGGGCAGCCTGTCCGCCCGAGGGGGTAGATAGGGATCACGGACCCGTGTCGGCAATGACCCCGGCGTGATTTATTTCCGCCGGTGCCACCAGGTCACGCGGGTATGTCGGCCTTGATGCGGTCGCCGATGATCTCGGCCGTGGCGGCGGAGAGCGTCCAGCCGAGGTGGCCGTGGCCCGTGTTGTAGTAAACGCCGGTGCGGCGGCCCGCGTCGACCTTGGGCAGCATGTTGGGCATCATCGGGCGCAGGCCGGCCCAGGGGACGGCGTGCTCGGTGACGACGTCGGGAAAATAGTCCTCGACCCAGCGCACGAGCGGCCGCACG
Organism: Loktanella sp. DJP18; assembly: GCF_049310965.1. Taxonomy (NCBI): domain Bacteria; kingdom Pseudomonadati; phylum Pseudomonadota; class Alphaproteobacteria; order Rhodobacterales; family Roseobacteraceae; genus Loktanella; species Loktanella sp. DJP18. Next base: position 6,777 of record NZ_JBMERN010000076.1, read on the forward strand.
CGGTCGTCGCGGATGTCCCAATTGTAGCCGTTGAATTCCGCCGTGCCGGCGATGCGCAGGCGGTCGGCACCAAGGCGGGAGGTCACGACCTTGGCCTTGTCGTCCAGCAGGCTGACCCAGGGGGCGGCGGCGCGGCTGGTGTCGTCGTCCAGCCGCACGGTGATCGAATAGCCCTTGACCGGGTAGATGTTCACGCGGTCGCCCAGCATCCGGCCGAACTTTCGGCTGTTGACGCCGGCGCAGACGACAAGCGCGTCGAACGCCTCGTCGAACGCTGCACCCTTGTTGTCCTTCCAGTGGACGGTGTGGCCGCCGTCCTTCTGCGCGATCTTCGTCACGTCGGAACTGTAATGAAAGGTGACGCCCTTGCGCTGGCAAGCCTCCGACAGGCCCCGGCTGTATAGGTGGATGTCGCCGGTGGCGTCCGAAGCGGTGAAGAAGCCGCCGTAAAAGTCGCCGTGGACCGCGGGCTCGATGGTCTTGATCTCGGACGGGGTAACGGGGCGACGGTCCAGGCCGCCTTCGGCCAGCAGGGCGTTGACCGTGGTGGCGTGGTCATAGTCCGCCTTGGTCTTGTAGACGTGCAGGATGCCGCGCTCCTCGACGTCGAAGGCAAAGCCTTCCTTGGCGGCGGTGGCGTGCAGGTGTTCGCGCGCGGCGATGGCGAGGCGGACGGTTTCGACGGTGTTGGCGCGGTAATGCGGGATGTTGGCCACGAATTCGGCCATCCACGAATACTTGTGCCAGCTCGGCTTCGGGTTCACCAGCAGCGGCGCGCTGCGCTGGGTCATGTATTTCAGGCCCTTGAAGACCGTGGACCACTGGTTCCAGACCTCTGCGTTCGACGCGGACAACTGCCCGCCGTTGGCAAAGGACGTGTCCATTGCGGCGTAGCGGTTCTGGTCGTACACGGTGACGGCATAGCCGCGATTGAGAAGGGCGTAGGCGGTGGTCACGCCGGTCACACCGGCGCCGATGACGGCAATTCTTTTCATGGCTTTCAAGCCCCCGAAAGAGATCACGTTATGATGCGGAACGATCCGCACCGGCGACCCCCTCTGTCATCGCACCTGAGAGCTTACGCAGGCGCAGGCCCGCTTTCCCCTTCGGTGGGCCCCGACGCATGGGACCGCTTTCCAGATCGTCGGCTTGTCGTGCAGTCCGTTTGCCTGAGAGTTTCCGGGGGGTTGCTCCTTCGGCGCCGGTGTAAACCGGTCTCTCCTGCACAAGCTTTCGTGACGCCTTCTGGTTAGGTCCGATCGCGCGACACGGCAAGTCCGAAAGCGCGGTGGCACCGCTGTCGCGTGGGTCGGTGCCGTTTCCCGCCTATTTTTCGTGCAGGGCTTCTTGCGAGCGATAGAGAGGCTTGGTCAGGTAGTGCAGGATCGTCTTCTCTCCGGTGTGCAGTTCGACGTTTGCGACAAGACCGGGCCGCATCTCGATCCGCTGCTGGCGCGCGCCAAGATCGATGTCGTCCACCCGGACGCTGACGCGGTAATGCGGGTCGCCGTCGGGGCGGCGTTCATCCTTGAAGGTGTCGGCCGAGATGTTCTGCACGACACCCTTGAGACTGCCGTAAATCGTGTAATCGTAGGCCGACAACTTGATCGTGGCAATCTGGCCGGTGGTGACGTTGGCGATGTCCTGCGGCTTCACATGCGCCTCGACGTAAAGCGCGTCGTCCAGCGGGATGATCTGAAAGATTTCCTCGCCGGGACGGATGGTGCCGCCGATGGTCGTGACGCCCAGGTTGTTGACCACGCCGCGCATCGGCGCGCGGATCACGGTGCGTTCCAGCTGGTCGGTGGCAAAGGCCAGTTGCTGTTTCAGCTTGGCCAGCCCCGCCAGCACTTCGGAATATTCGTTGGCGCGCGCGAGTTCGGCCCCGGTCACGACCTCGTTGTACTTGATCTCGGCATCGGCAAAGGATTTGCGCGCACGGCTGGTTTCCGACAGGGACACGATCTCGCGCGCGAGCATGTCCTCCATGTCGTCGAGCTCGCGTTTTGTTTCTGCCATGATCCGCTGGGCACCGTCCACCTTGGACGCGTAGTCGGCCTGTCGCGCGGCCAGAAGCTGGCGTTCGGAGGCCACCATCGCGGGGCTGGCGCTGGCGATCGGGGCGGGCACGTCGAAATCGAAGAGGCCCGCCATTTCCGCCTCGAGCCGCAGGCGGCGGATGTCGGCGGCGTTGATCTGCTGCTGAAGGTCGCCGACCTGCGCCACGTACTGCGTGCCTTCCAGCCGGGCGAGGATCTGGCCGTTGTCCACCGCGTCGCCTTCGGCCACCAGAAGTTCGCCGAGGATACCGCCTTCGAAGTTCTGGATGATCTGCGGGCGGGACGCGCTGACGACCTCGCCGGGGGCGCGGACGATTTCATCGACCCAGGCGAATTTGGCCCAGAGGATGAACAGCAGGACCGTGGCGCCGACCAGCCAGATGATCAGCGAGGGGCGGCGCATCTGGCCTTCGAATTCGTGATCCGCGAGAGCCATTACGATGCTTCCTTGTTCATGTGGGCGAGCACGTCGTCGCGCGGGCCATCGACGGCAAGGCGTCCGTTGTGCAGGACTATCGTGCGGTCGGTCAGGTGCAGCAGCGCCATGCGGTGCGTGGCGATGACGGCGGTGCGGCCCTGCAACCATTGTCCCAGACGCGCGACCAACGCCTTTTCCAGCGTCTGGTCGAGGGCGGAGGTCGGTTCGTCCAGAAGGCAGACGGACGGGTCCTGCAACCACAGCCGCGCCCAGCCGATGGACTGGCGCTGGCCGACCGAGAGCCCTGCCCCGCCATCGCGGATGATCAGATCGAGTCCCTTGGGGTGGTTGCGCACGAAATCGCCAAGCCCGCCGAAATCGAGCGAGGCCAGCAGGCGGTCGTCGTCGCGTTCAAGCTGTGTGAGGTTGAGGTTGTCGCGCAGGGTGCCGGCGAAGAGCTTCACCTCTTGCCCCAGATACCCGACGCCGCGACGCAGGTCACGGGCCAGCACCTGCCCCATGTCGACACCGTCGATCAGCACGCGCCCGGCGGTGGGCTGGTTGAGGCCAGAGAGCAGCTTGAGCAGCGTCGACTTGCCGGACCCGTTGGCCCCCAGCACGGCGACGCGCTGGCCCGCCTGGATCGTGAGGGCGGGAATGTCGAGGGCACGGGCACCCTCCTCGTCGTAGGTATAGGACATCTCGCGCAGGTCGTAGCGCCCGGCGATCCGTTCGCGGCGCAGATAGGTGCGGTCCGCGTCGTGGTCTTGCGGCGCAGTCACGATCTTGTCCAGTGCATCCAGCGCCGCGCGGGTGTTCGACCAGCGCGAGATCAGGCCAGAGAGGCCGTTCAGCGGGCCCAGCGTGCGCGAGGTCAGGATGCCGACGGCAATGATCGTGCCGACGGTGAATTCGCCCTTGAAGACAAGGAAGGTGCCCATCACCACGGCGGCCACATAGGTCGCCTGCTGCACGCCCTGCGCCCAGTAGGTCAGCGTCGTGGACAGCCGCCGCTGTTCCGAGGTCGAGATCGCGGAGAGGCCGGTCAGTTCGGCCCAGATGCGGGCAAAGCGGTCTTCGGCGCGCTGCGATTTGATGGTGTCGGCCTCGAACACCGCCTCTTGCAGCAGGCGTGACGACCGGGTGGACGCGCCCTGTGCGGCCAGCGTCAGTTTCATCATCTTCTTCTGCGCCAGAAGCGACGGCAGGACCATCAGGACGCCGCCCGCGATCAGCACCCAGACGACCGGGCCTCCGATCGACCAGACCAGCGCGAGAAAGAGGAAGATGAACGGAATGTCGGTCAACGACCCGATGGTCGAGGCGGTGAAGAATTCGCGCACGGCGGAAAAGTCACGGAACGCCGAAAAGGTCGTGGACGGCGTCTGGCCCGGCAGGCCGGAGCGCATGCCCAGCAGCTTGCCCATGATCATGTCCTGCAGGCGCAGTTCGATCCGCCGGCCTGCCCCGTCCATCAGATGGGCGCGGGCGATGCGCAGGCACGCCTCGAGCAGCATGGCGATGCCGGCACCGATGGTCAGCACCCAGAGCGTCGCGATGGACTGGTGCGGGATCACGCGGTCGTAGACCTGAAGCGAAAACAGCGCGACGGCGACGGCCAGCAGGTTCGCGACGAGCGACCCCAGGGCGACTTCGCCGATCACCCGGCGAAAGCTGCCGAATTCGGACCAGAACCAGTGACCGGGCTTGGCCTGGATTGCATGGCGGCGGGTCAGTTCGGCGGCTGGCACTTCGGCGCGGATGATGCGGCCGGTGAAGTGCTCGACGAAATCCGACAGCGGCACCTCTTCGCGGTGATCGGCGGCGTTCGGGTCATGCAGGATGATCGTGTCGCGGGTCTGCGACAGCACGAGCACGAGGGTATCCGAGGTCAGACGCGCGACGGCGGGCCAGTCGGCGGCAGTCGGCGGCAAGGCGGTGCGGGCGGTCGCGCGCAGGCCCGCGTCGTTCAGGGCCGCGACAAGCGTTTCGGCGGGCAGGCCCGCGCTCGCGTCATCGATCTGTCGGTCGAGGATGTCGGTCGGCTTCAGATCGACGCCCAGGATCCCGGCATAGGTGGCGACGACACTGGCGCGCAGCCGGGCCGTCGCGTCATCGCGCGATGTGACGGCGAGGATGGGGGCCGCAGGTGCGGACAGATCGACGGGCCCATCGGCTGCAGGGGCCGAAGCGGGGGCGGTGTCGGTGTCGGGCACGGGTCTGGACAGATCGCCGATGCGGGTGATCTTGCCGCCCTTGGTCCCTGTCACGTCGAAGGCCAGCACGGGTCCGGTCATATCTTGTCTCCATCCACCAGCACGCCCTTGAGGGCGGCGATCTTCAGCTCCACGCGGGCGACCTCGAACGGCAGGGACGCCGCCTCTCGACGCAGGCGGACGGCACTTTCGAACACGCCGACGACATCGTTGACACCGCGCTGCCCGGCCTTCTGCTGGGCGGCGAAGCTGCGATAGTTTTCCTCTGCCCCGGCGGCGAGGCTGGCGGTCTGTTCCTGCTGACGCCGCAGGGACGCGAGTTCGCCTTCCAGCGCGCGCAGGCTGCGTTCGGCGTCTTCGCGGACCTGTCCGACGCGCGCCGCGGCGGCGGTCGACTGCTGGTCGGCGGCGGCAAGGGCGGCCCCGGTGCCGAAACCCACACCCTGATCGGCCTGGGCGGTCAGCCCGACGTCGGAGCCGTTGTCGGACACCGATCCCACCGCCGTCAGGCCGGGCAGGAATCCCGCACGGGTGGCTTTTGCCTCTGCCACGGTGCGGGTCGCCTCGGCCTCGGCCTTGACGACGGCGAGGGGCGTGGCGGTCAGGTCTTCGGGCAGGCTGGACAGCCCGGTCACCCCGTCCAGCGATGATGCCGACATCGCGGCCAGTTCGGCGCGCGCGGCGCTTGCGGCTTCGCGGTCAGAGGCCATGTCAGCCTGCATCTGGTTCAGTTTCTGCTGGACGATCATGCGGTCGACGGCGTTGGACACGCCGCCCTTGACCCGTTCGTCCATGATCCAGGCATAATGCTGCATGTCGGCCATCGCGGCGGCGTTCACGGCGGCGCGCGCCTCGGCCTTCTGCGCGGCAAGATAAAGCGTGAGCGCGTCCTGCACGCGGTCGTTGGTGTCCTGTGCGAGGGCCACGGCGGCAACCTCGACATCGGCCTTGGCGTAGGCGCGTTCGGCTTTCTTGCGGCCGTTGTCGAACAGGACCTGTTCCACGACCAGCGAGGTCACGACGGTGCCGAGCGATGTGAGGGAAACCTGCGGCCCCAGCGTCGGCAGCCAGTTCTTCGAGCGCGCCTCGGCGCGCAGGGCGGCAGCGCGCAGTTCCGCCTCGGCCGCGCGGGCATTGGCGGCAAGGACGGCGTCCGCGACCTGGGTATAGGGGCCTTGCGGCAGGATCGAACGGCGGGTCAGCAGGGACGCGATAACCTCTGACCGGGTGCCATCGGGTGTTTCGGCGTTCAAGGCAGGTGCGGTGGGGTCTGCGACGGCTGCGGGCTTGCCGAAACCAATGGCAGAGAACGGCGACCGACTGACGCCTTCGGGGCCGGCTGAACAGCCGCCCAGTGCCACCAACGCGCACAGTGCGATGATGGTGTTGCTATATGCCTGCTGTCCCACGTCTGTTCCGCCCCGGATTCTTATTATGGTGGCATGCCCCTCGCCTGTCGGGGGCATGGGGGGCCGGACGTTGCCGGCCCCCCTGGATCGAAACGGTCAGACCAGGGTCGTGTTGAACTGGACGTCGTGATCGATCTTGAGCACGCTGTCCCCGCCGACGCTGTAGACGTCGTAGGCCTGATTGTTGATCGTCTCGGTCCCGGTCAGCGTCGCGGTGCCGGCGAAGGTCACGGCGTCGTCGGTAGCGCCGTGGACGACCAGCACGTTGTCGTTGGTCGACAGCTTGTCGAGATCGGCCTTGGTCAGCGACAGCACCGACTTGTCCGCGTAGGTCAGGTCGATGGCACCGATGTTGAAGGTGCTGAGCCCGGTCGCCTTGACGTTCACGACGTTGGTGGCCTGTTCGTCCAGCACCAGCAGGGTCGAGCTGGTGTTGCCGTTGGTGTCGGTCGCGGTCACGACCAGTTGCTTGCCGTCCACGATCGGGCTGTCGAAACCGAACTCCAGCTCTTCCGTCCGGCCGTTGAGATAGCGGTCGGCGTTGCTGGCGACCAGCGTCTTGCCGTTGGCACCCGAGTCGTAGGAGTGGACCTGGATGCTGTCGTCGGTGTTGTCGATGGCGATGTCGCGAACGCCGTTTTCATAAAGACCGATGCCTTCCATGCCGGGCGCTTCGGGGGCCGATGTGTCGACCAGCACCGTGTCCGAGAGCGACCGGGTGTTGCCGGCGGCATCGGTTGCGTTGATCTCGATCGCGGCGGTGTATTCGCCGGTCCGGATTTCGGACGCGAGAAAGTTCACCGTCCAGGTGCCGCTGGCGTTCACGGTGGCCTGATGCGTCGTCCCGTCGAAGGTCACCATGACGGTTGACCCCTTCTCGACCTGACCCGTCAGGGTGATGCCGTCCGCCGCTTCCTTGCGGTTGATGATGTCGTTGCCTTCGACCACGCCGGGATGGGTCAGGGTGTTGACCCAGGTGTCCATGTTGACGGTGCCGGTCGTCGTCGCGGTGTTGCCAGCAACGTCGGTCGCCTTGACCGAGACCGGATAGCCGCCCTCGATATTGCCCTGCGGGATTTCCGAGGCGGCGAAGTCGGCGGACCAGACACCCGCGGCGTTGGCGGTCACGGTGTGGACGCCGGTGTGAAAGCGGACTTCGACCGTGGCGCCTGCATCGGCGGTGCCGTGCAGGGTGATGCCGTCGGACGCTTCGACCATGTTGACGATGCCGTCACGGCCTTCGACGTCGGAGGTGTCGATGGTGACCGCGATGTCGGTGTCGATGCGGACGGTGCCGCTGGTCGTCGCCACGTTGCCGGCCAGATCGGTCGATTTGGCCGAGATCGTCTGGTTATATTCGCCGCGCGTGATCTCGCTTGCAGCATAGGTCGTCGTCCAGACGCCGGCGCTGTTGGCCGTGACCGTGTGGGTCGCGGTGCCCAGCGTGACCTCGACCGTGGCGCCTGCCTCGGCGGTGCCGCGCACGGCGACGCCGCCGGTGGCGTTGCGTTCCGCCAGGTTGACGGTGTTGTCGCTGCCGCTGACCGGGAAGTTGATCGCCACGTCGGTGATCGTGTCGATTTCCAGCGTGTCGCTGACCGTGGCGGTGTTGCCGTGGTCGTCGGTCGACGTCACGGTGATCAGGCGGTCGTATTCGCCCTGCGGCAGGACGCCGGCCGCGACGTCCAGCGTCCAGGTGCCGCCGGTGACGGTCGCGTCATAGCTGTTGCCGCCGAAGGCCACGACCACGGCCGAACCGGCCTGCGTGGTGCCGGTCAGCACGACGCCGTCCGATTCCTCGACGAAGTTCACGGTGCCGTCGGTTTCCACCTTGGAGGCGTCGAAGATCACGAATGTCACGGTGTCGACATCGAGCGTGCCGGTATCGGTGGCGGAACCGCCTTCGTTCGTCACGGTAACGGCGACGGGCAGGTCGTATTCACCTTCGGGCAGATCGGTCGCGGGGATCTGGATGGTCCAGTTGCCGCCTGCGTCGATCGTGATCGGGACCGTGACAGTGCCGACACTGACGGTGCCGGTCGCGCCGGGCGTGCCGGTGCCGGAGATGTCGACGCCGTCGAGATAATCTTCCTTGTTGACGACATGGTCCTGCGCGCGGGTGCCCTCGGTGATGGCGACGACCGGCAGCACGGGACCTGTCGGATCAGTCGGATCGGTTGGGTCCGTCGGATCGGTCGGGTCCGTGGGATCAGTGGGATCGGTCGGGTCCGTGGGATCGGTCGGATCGGTGCCGCCATCGCCGCCGTCGCCGCCGGAATTGCCGCTGCCGCTGTCACCGCCGCTGCCGCCGACAAGGGCCAGACCGCCCACAGCCGCCGCACCGGCCGCACCCAGACTGCCAAGACCGCCAAGACCCGCCATCAGCGGCGCGGCCAGCATCGTCGCCTGCGCGTCATCGACGTTGTCGATGGGCAGCGCCGCGACCTGTGTGAAATACAGGTCGTCATCGGGGGACCATTTGCCGAAGCTGTCGCTGTCGACATACTGCGCCAGCATCAGGTTGCCGTCGCCGGGGACAAGCTGCACCTCGGCCAGTTGGCCACCGGAGGACAGGAACAACTGGTTCTGAGCCACACCCTCGGGGCTGAAGAAGCCCTGAATCGTGATGATCTCGCCATCGACGAGCATGACCTGAAGCGCCTGACCCTGACGGGCGTAGGACAGCACGTGGCTCCGCTCGAGGTTGAGCGAGACGTCGTCGCCCTGACCGATGATGATGTTTGCGTCCGCGCCCTTACCGGACACCTGACCACGCTGCAGCCCGCCCGCATCATTGCGGACGACGAATTCGATCGCCGACATACTACTTCTCCGCCTCATTGCGCGCCCATCAAGGGACACGTCCATTTTGATTGCAGTCAGGTTATCCGGAGAGATTTCGTTAAGCTAGGCGAAATGTGGCCGGGTCAGCCGCGAGCCAGCCGTCATGGTGACACATTTGCCATAGGACGGCGGAGGTCAGTGATGGCCATCGACGTTGCCATGCACCTGCAGATTGAGGGCAGCGCCCAGCAATATAAGGTAGGCAGTGATGTAGAGCCAAAGCAGCATGCCGATGACGGCCCCGATGGAGCCATAGACCTCGTTGTAGCGGCCGAAGTTGCCGAGGTAGTAGGACAGCCCCGCCGAGGCGGCGATCCACAGGATCACGGCGGTCCCTGCCCCGATCGTCATCCAGCGCAAGCGCGCGCCGCGCTGGTTCGGCCCGAAGCGGTAAAGCAGCGAGAGTGCGGCATAGAGGACGAACAGCGCCACCAGCCAGCGGATGCCTTCCAGCAGCCAGGCGGTATTGGTGTCGATATGGGCGAACTTCATCACGATGGGCGCGATGATGACGGCGATCAGCGCGGTGATCGCCAGCCCGACAAGCGCGATGGTCAAGGTCAGCGCGACCACGATCTCCTTGAAGCCGTTGCGCGCGGGGCGATTCGCGATGGCATTCAACCCCTCCATCAGGCCCGCGACCCCGGCCCGTGCCGCCCACAGCGCCAGCATCAGCGACAGGCCGGATGCGAATCCCAGCGTGCCGGTTTGCGCGGCCAGCAGCCGGCCCATCTGGGCGGCAAAGAGGTCGTAGGTCTCGGCCGGGATGATTTCCTTCATCAGCTCCAGCTGCTGGACGACGACGGCGGGATCGGCCAGCAAGCCGAAGATCGCGATGATCGCGGCGATGGCGGGAAACAGGGCGAACATCCCGAAAAAGGCGACGCCGGCGGCGATGAGCGAGATGTGCCGTTCCATCGCGATGGTCCAGACCGCCATGGCAAGCGTCCAAAGCCGCGCCACAGGGCCGGCTTTGGGTTTCGCATGCGCTTGCGCGGGCGTCTTGCCCACGCCGGTCTGGGCGACGTCGGTCATGGACATGATCTAGGGCATCGGGGGCACCTTGCCCACCCGGTGTGACATCGCGGTCATCCATGTTGTGAAAAAGGTGCAGGACGCGGACAGTTTCGCTACCCCAAGGGAACCGGCAAGGGTAGGATTTCCGAAACCGCGGCCAACGCGGACACGAGGGCAGACGTGCAGGACATCACCGACCAGATCAACCTGCTTGCAGAGCGGGTGCATAAGATGCGTGAGACGCAGGAGCGTATCCTGGTCGGGATCGCCGGCGCGCCGGGCAGCGGAAAATCGACGCTCGCGTCAGAGCTTGCGCGACGGCTGAACCTGCAACGCTGTCCGGCGATGATCGTGCCGATGGACGGCTTTCACCTGGATAACGCGGTGCTGGACGCGCGCGGGCTGCGCACCCGCAAGGGCGCGCCGGAAACCTTCGACGCCGACGGCTTTCTGCATCTGATCCGCCGCCTGACCGAGGCGATCGAGGTCGTGGCCCCGGTCTTTGACCGGTCGCGCGATCTGTCGGTGGCGGGGGCCGTCGTGGTGCCGGCCAACTGCGCCGTCATCATCGTCGAGGGCAACTACCTGATGTTCGACGAGATGCCCTGGGCAAACCTGGCCGGCCTGTGGGACCTGTCGGTGCGGTTGGAGGTCCCGATGCCCAAGCTGCGCGCCCGGCTGATCCAGCGCTGGCTGTCGCTGAACCATTCGCGCACCGCCGCCACCCGCCGTGCCGAAGGCAACGACATCCCCAACGCCGAACGGGTCATGCTGCGCGCCCTGCCCTGCGACATCACGCTGACGGACGCCGATGACTGAGTTGGAGTGCAGCCCGTCCCAGTAGACATGCAATCAGATCGGCACGTTGTCGAAGCACTCATCGCCAGGCTCGGACACTGTTCTCAGGGTTGGCACCTGAGCGTCAGCGATTGCATGCCTCAGTTTAAGCATGACGAGTTCTTGATCTATCGGGTCGGCCCTCACCAAGTGGCCGACCAGTTCTGCGATGGCATCCTCGAAACTCGACTTCATCACGCATCCTCCATTCCTGCCAAGGATATATCGGCTTTACTGGCGAACATCCTTCACGCCGAGTCAATTGACGATGCCGACGCATCGCTGCGTGGGCATCGTCAGAAACGATGTCAAACGAACCCCGCTATGACCTTG
>NZ_JBMERN010000077.1:0-17312 GCF_049310965.1 Loktanella sp. DJP18
GCAATTTTGCTTCTCATTCTTCTGGCTGGCTTGTCGGCCTGCGCGGAAAATCAGGGTCGCCAGACAAACTGCTGGTCCTCGAATGCGCTGTCATTTGCCGCGTCTGACGTCCCGGCGACGGGCTGCGAGTGGGCCCCCATCGGTGGGTAAGCTGGTGCGCGGTCCCGCCATGGCGCTTGCGCTGACCGCCTCGGGGGTGGTGGCGCAAGGCGTGCCGGAAATCGATGTGTCTGCAATCGTGCAAATGCAGTCGATCAACGCGGGCGAACAGGCCCAGATGGTTGAGCAAGCCCAGATCAGCGCCACGCTGACCCAGAACCTCGGATCGCGGGCGGATCAGATCGCCGCCTTGCAGGACACGATTAATATGCTGCGCGGATCCTCGGGTATGACGACGGACCTTGAAGGCCTGGACGGCATGGTCGCCAGTGCCGTCTATGCAATCGATGACAACAACCCTTATGCCGGGCGGTTGTTCGGTGACGCGCGGGGAACGATCGAGTCGATGATTGCCCAGACAGCGGTGAAGTTCGGAAGTGATCCGGCGCTGGCCGCTATCGGGATCAACGCGGTCGAGTTTCGCTGCTGGTTTCAGGCGCTGGTCAAACAGGAAAGCCGGTTTCAGATCGGAGCGCGGTCGCCAAAGGCGGCGTTCGGCCTGACGCAGATCATTCCTGGCACGGCGAAAGACCTCGGCATTTACCCGGCTTACTATGAAGATCCGCAACTGCAACTGGACGGCGGGGCGCGCTACCTGATGCAGCAAATCCGCAAGTTCAAGTCGATGCCGCTGGCGCTTGCAGCCTACAACGCTGGCCCCGGTGCCGTGATGAAATACGACGGCATCCCGCCCTACAAAGAGACGCAGGATTATGTCGTCAAGATCAGCGGTTTCTACAACGTCTATGCGGCACAGATCAGCGGTGCGGACCAGACCGGGACACTGGCGCTGGAAGATATTTCGATTTCTGAGCTGTCGAACATATCGGACGCGGCCATGTCCTACGCCGGATACAGCCAGGAAATTCTGATCCAGTCGCTCTCGCGGCTGCAAGAGATTCTACGGCGTATCTCGCTTGCGGCCTCGGCCAAGGAAGCGATGGACCTCAACAGGTACGCCAAGGCGGAAGTCACGCGCATGGCCGGTGTCCTGACCCGGCTGCTGGCGGTGAAGCGCAAGGCGGAATGGGCGCAGTATGGAACGCTTTTTGCGGCCTACGCCCGCGACCGTGAATTTTTTGAAGGGATCACAGAATGAACAAGCTGCTCTCGACCGTTGCCGTGGCTCTCGCGCTGGCTGGTGGCTCTGCCACGGCGCAAGGTGTTCCGACGATTGACGTGTCCTCCATCGCCCAACTGCAACAGATGTTGGCGGAAGCCCGGTTGCAACTGAATGAGGCGGTGACCCAGAACCTCAAGCTGGACGACCAGACCTTGAAGCTGATCGCGCAAATCCGGCTGATGGAAGATCAATACAAGGCGCTGACGGACAGCTTTGCCGAAGGCAAGCTGCTGCTGTCCGGTGACTGGTTCAAAGACTTGCTGCCGGAAATTCCTGACCTGCAAGCGTCCTTGCAGGACGCCATGGCGGGCAACTGGAGTGCGATCGGTGCGGGCGGGAAAATCGGTGGACGTTCGACCACGGACATTGTCGGCCAGATATTTTCGAGCGCCGGCACCTCGACCACGCAAATGACGGACCTCGCCAACAGCGAAGATCCTGGGGCGGCGCGGATCGGTGTGCAGGGCAACACTGGCGCGATGATGGGTGTGGCTGCGGAAGCCTCGCAAGAGGCGGCTGGAAAAAGTCTCGAACGGATCGAAGAACTGACCGGCAACATTCCCGACACGCAGGGCATGAAAGCCGCAATCGACCTGAACACCCGCATGACTGCCGAAATGGGCATGGCGCTGGCAAACATCTGGCAGCTCGAAGCGGCCCAGACCATCGGCCTCGGTCAAGCCGGTGTCATGACGGCGGCCACGCTTGCGGACGAACAGAAATATCTCGACCTGACCCCATCGGAAACGTCGGACTAATGGAAAGGAACTCCACCATGAAAACCCTCCTGCTGACCTGTGCTGCTGTCGCTGCAATGGCCTCCCCTGTTGCGGCCCAGCGGTTCCAGACGGAAGCCCGCGACGGCGTGCGCTACTTGGTGCCGAAAGACGAAAGCACGCAGAACGACTTTGCGAACCTGATCCAGTCGCGGGCCATGGAAATGGGCTTATTTAGCTGGCCGATCCCTACGGAAAAAGTCGCCGCCGACCAAGCAAGCCGTCCGCGTCAGGTGTCGAACTGCTCCGGTCACCATCCGGACTACAAGCCCGCACACGATTTCACGGCAAAGGATGATTGGCGTGAAACAAGCATCGGACAAGCCAAAGCGTTCATCTACGAATGGATGGCCTACGACAAAGCGATCGAGACCAAAGACTGCACCTGCGATGCGCTCAAAGCTGATTGGCCCGCCGCTGTCGCGGCCTTTGATACCTTGACCGAAGGTGTCGAAAACCACCGGATTTATCCCATAACTCCTGTCCGTATGCGCGACCAAATCAAAAACGATTATGACCGCATGTGCGACATTACCATGCTGCTCGAACTGGAATAATTGAATGGCAATCGTCGCAGACATCATGGGTTTTATCGACACCGCTGTAGGCGGTGCCGCACAGGATACCTTCGTGGCTGTGGCGAACGGCTACGGCGGTGTCATCACGATCTTGGCCGTCATGGCGTTCATGGTCTTTGGCGTTGCTGTAGCACTTGGGGTTGTGACAGCTCGGACCGGAGATATGACGCAACTGGTTCTTAGGATTGTCCTGATCTTCACCTTCGGGCTGTCGTGGGCCAACTTTGAAGTGATTTATGACGCGCTGACCAATACGGGTGATGGTCTGGTGACTGCGCTTTTCTCGGCAGCTAACGGCGGTGCTGCTACTTCGTCGATTGATCAAGCAGAAAACTTTTCCGCGCAGGCACAGGAGACAGCCTCATCGGTGATTAGGGCTGAAAGCGCCATTGCGCGGGGCTTTCTTGGTGCAATCATGTATCTGCTGCTGGCCCTGCTGCAAGCTGCCTACATTCTGGTGGCAGGGTTTGCCAAGATCATGATCGGTATTCTGGTCGGCCTGGCACCCTTCGCCATTGCGGCAACATGCCTGAACCGGACGCAATTTCTCTTTGAGGCATGGGTGTCGTCGCTGATCGGCTACTTCATGTATCCGGTCGCCGCTGCCGGTGTGATGGGGTTCGTGGCGACGGTGGCGGAACGGGCGTTTTTGGCACAGAGCGAAGAGACCCTAATTGGCATTACGGGTGTGGTCGTTGTCATTATCGTCGGCATCTACGGTCTTCTGACGATCCCGCAAGTCGCCTCGAACATCACCGGGCAACTGAACCTCGGCGGCATCGCCCCGCAGGCGCTTAGCATTGTCAGTCGCCCCGCAATTAAAGCTGGTGAAATTGGAAAAGGTGCTGCGGCGCAGATCGCGAGTGGTTTCACGACAGGCGGCGAAACTGCCCAGCGTGCCGCCCAGACCCGCCGCTTCGGATCGGCCATGGACATGAAGCTGGCGAACGTCGGCGCGAAACTTTCAGACAATGCGGCTGGTCGTTTCGTCCAGCGACGGCGCGACGTGCAGTTTGCCCGCGCGTCCAATGAACGCCTCCGGGCCAAAGCCAAAACTTAACCGCAAACGCGACCTCACAGATTGGAGAACTGCATGACCTCGCTCACTGCTGAACAGAGAAAGATTCTCAAAAGCCCACTTTCAAAGGTCGCGCCGCAGGATCGCGCCGACGTGGAAAAAGCGGTCGCTGCTGCCAGTGAAGCGGGCGGGTCCTACTTCATTGCTGAAACCATCCTCGGGATGCGCCAACGGGAAAAGCGGGCCTGGGCCTGGGCCGTCACAGGCTTGGTTCTGGGGCTGGCCGGGGTCGGCATGGGGGGCTACGGGCTGGCTCATAACGAGACCCAAGCCTACCTCGCCATCGTGGACAAGGACACGGGCATCGCGGAGCGCGGCGTCAGTGTGGACCGTGCCAGCGTGGATCAGCAACAGGCGGTCGTGGAGAGCCTGATCTACGCCTACGTTATGGACCGCGAAACCTATGATGCGGACGACAATGAATACCGTATCCTGTCGGTGTTCAAACGCTCTGCGATCCCGGTTCGCCAGTCCCTCGAACGGCTTTGGACGCCGGGCAATTCCAGCTATCCTCCCGAAAGCTACGGCGTGGACGGCAAGGTCGATGTGACGATCAACAACGTCCTGATGATCGACAGCGACACGGCACAAGTCCGGTTCACCAAGACGCTGCGGCGTCCCAACGCGCCGGTTCAGCGCGGCGATTTCGTCGCCACCGTCACCACCAACTTCAATCCCAGCACGGTCGATAACAACCTGCTTCTTTGGCAGAACCCGTTCGGGTTTCAGGTCACGGGATACCGTGTCGCATCGGAAGGAACGAGCGAATGAACAAGCCGCTGTGCGCCGCCCTGCTGGCGGCACTTGCCACCCCTGCCCTCGCGGAGACAACGCCCCAGTCCATGCGGGTCGATGCGCGGAGCGCTGTCGCAATCTATCAGGAAGGTCAGGTTTACAAGATCAACACCCAACTGCGCCGGGTCACGCTGATCACGCTGGCCCAGGGCGAACGCTTTGTGGATTTCAAAGCCGGTGACACGGAAAGTTTTCAGTTTGCCGACACGGACGGCGGCAACGCCATTCTGGTCAAGCCGGTGATCGCGGGGGCCGTGACCAATGGCGTGATCGTCACGAACCAACGGTTCTATCTGGTCGAACTGCACGAAAGCGCCTCGGCACGTCCGCACTATTCGGTCAGCTTTCAATCGCCAGCCGGAAGCACGGCGGCAGCGGCGCAATCCTCGGTGCCTGCGGGAAAACCGCAGACCTATGTGATTTCTGCCGCCACCAAGGATACGCAGATCAATCCGGTGAATGTTTCTGACGACGGCAGACGGACCTACTTCACGTTCAGCCCCGACGCGCCGATCCCCAGCATCTACCGCGCCGACGCCCAAGGTCGGGAATACATCGTCAACGGGCGCACGGATGGAACGCGCGTGACAGTCGGATCGCGGTCTGACCGCTGGGTCATTCGATACGGCGACGAATATATCTGCATCCAGAGTGAGAAAGTGGCCAATGGCTGATGACATGGCAACCCGCGCTGCTCGCTTGAAGGGGGCTAAGAAAAAATCCAACACCGGTGCTTTGATCGGCGTGGCTTTGGTGACGGGGCTCGCCGCTGGCGGCGCTGGCGTGGCCTACCTGTCAGGGCGCGATGGGGCGGTGACGATCCCGCAACGCGACACGTCGGATGCCTCCGAATTTCAGCGTGAGGCAACAGACGGTTTCACGCCGGTTATCGCCCCTGCCCCCGCCTTCCCTGTGACCGATACTGGTCCCAGCGAAACGGAACTTGCTTTGCAAGCGCGGTTGGCGGCGGCGGAACTCGCGCTGGAAGAAGCGCGCAATCAGGAACCTGCCGCCCCTGTGGTCGACACGACCCAGCTTGAAACGCTACAGGCGCAACTCGACGGCTTGGCGGCTGACATGGCTGAACGGTCGGCCCAGGTGCAGGATCTTGCCAACGAGCGTGACCAGCTCAACCGCGACCTGGAGCGCACTCAAGCGGAAAACTCCGGTCTGCTGCTGCAACTGAACCAGGCCAGCGACGACTCTCTGGCCGAACAGATGATGGCTGAAGAACAGGCGGCGCGGCGACAGGAACTCGAACGGCGGCGGGCAGAAGCGGAATCCATTCGGCAAGCCCAGATCACCAGTCCCATCGACGGCATGTCAGGCAGCGGGACGGAAAGCGAAGGGCGCGACTATATCGGCGATGAGGCGTTCATCCGGGCCGGGTCGGACAAGATTGCGCCAACGCAATCGCGGATCATCGGTGCGCCGTCCAATACCGTCATGCAAGGCACGGTGATTGAGGCCACACTGACCACCGGCATCAACTCGCAACTCTCCGGCACGATCACAAGCACGGTCTCCTACGACATTTGGTCGTTCGACATGAGCCGGGTGTTGATCCCGCGCGGGTCGCAGATGTTCGGGCGCTACGCGAACGAAGTGGCCGTTGGTCAAAAGCGGGTGCTGGTTGCGTGGGACCGCGTTGTCACCCCGAACGGTCAAGTTGTCGATCTTGAAGCCTACGGTTCGGATCGGCTGGGACGGTCTGGTCTGACGGGCAAGGTCAACAGCCGGTTCCTTCAACGGTTCGGATCTGCGGCGCTGATATCAGTCTTCAGCGCGGCCCCTGCCGTCGCGGCGGCCACCGTCAAGGACGAACAAAAAGCGGTCCTGGCGGAAGCCGTCAGCACGGACGCCAGCGACAACGCCAGTGCGGTGATCGAAGAATACCTGTCACTGGCGCCGATCATCACGGTTGAGCATGGCTCGGTGATTATGGTCATGGTGACGAACGACATGGAGCTGTTCTAGTGTCCTCCTACCTCGCGGAATATCTCAAGCCGTTTGATCCTCTCTTTCAGGATCCAACGGTGATCGAGGTCGTCGTCAATGGTGACGGTCAATGCTACGTCGAACGGCAGGGCTTGGCCCAGATGGTGCGGGCCGCTCACCACGACATTACGCCGCAAGCCGCAAAGGACATTGCACAGCAAAGCGCGAACGAAAGTGCTGTGGCGCTGACGGAAAAAGTGCCTCTCCTGTCCACGTCGGTCGAACACGCGGGAATGGTGCTGCGCGTCCAGGCGGTGATCCCGCCCGCATCGGCCAACGGCACGGTCCTGTCGTTTCGGATATTCAGACCGGGCCATGCGGGCGAGCCGCGCACTTTCTCTTTTTTGCGAGATGATGTGACGGCGTCTCAAGATGAAGAACGGATTGAAAAGCTGCGTCACATCGAGGTCATTGCGCGGGTCGGTAGCGTCGACGATTTCCTGAACGAAGTGCTGCGGCTCGAGCTGAACATCGTGATCGCGGGCGTCACGTCCACCGGGAAAACGGAATTGGGGCGGCGTATGCTCTACCTGATCCCCGACCACGAACGTCTGGTGACGATCGAGGATTCCTCCGAGTTGCGGCCGCGCCAGCCCAACGTGGTCAGTCTGATTGCAGACAGATCCCCGGCCAGCCCGCGCACGGCGGAAAAACTGCTGCAAGCGACCCTGCGTCTGCGCCCTGACCGGATCATCGTGGGCGAGTTGCGCGGGTCAGAGGCCGCGACGTTTCTGGAAGCGATCAATACTGGCCACGGTGGATCGTTCACGACCCTGCACGCCCAGACCGCCCGCAAGGCGATGGATCGGTTGGCGCTGATGGTGATGGGGACGGGCACGCAACTGCAATATGCGGAAGTCATGCGGTATCTGCGTTCGACAATCGACCTTGTGATTCAAGCCGGTCGGGTCGGGAATGAGAGGGGCATCGTAGAGATTTACGTGCCCCCGCTGGATGAAGTAGCGAAAGATCGCGCCTGACAGGTTTCGGGTGCTACACTATGCAAGCGGCCCTGCGTGACCAGTGTCCGTAGGTTATCATGCAGAAATGCGAGATGCCGTTGGGGGCATTTGTTCAATGCCGCGAGATGTTATGGCGACTAAACTGGCAGCTACTTGAATCGGCATACTTATTCATTGGCTTTCATCGTAGTGTTCGTCACCTGACACAAGGTTCCCAGTCTGCCTTTGGTGCGCCCTCGGTTGCTCGGGCGACGGTCTGGGGCCGCTATGCGGACTTTCCGGCCGTTCGCTGCGGTTGCAAAAGTCCGGTCGATACGACTACGGCATTCGTCATCTCGGTCGGAACGTAGGCCGTGATTGCGTTCTAAAGGGGGAAGTTTGCAGAAATCCCATTGCTGTTCCAGACATTCTACGCTGATTTGCATGCGGTCCGTCTTACTGAACCGAACACGTCAAAATGCTAGAAGGCGACAGGGAACGAGAATTTTTTCACTCGCATCAGTCTTCATTCCAACCAGTTCGAATGCTTTTTTCAGCATTTGGATGACATCCTGTTCTACCATGCCGACATTTCCAGGAAGGAATGATCCGAAAGGATCGAAATCGAAACAGCCGTATCTGACCCATTTTCTGGCTTCGCCAAGGCCTGCATGCCATTGCACGACGCCTTCCAGCGAAATTGTCGAGTTGACGAACAGGCCCGTCGGACCATCCGGCGCAAAATTATCCAGCAACGATCGCGCTGACTGCGCGGAATAGCCCTGCGCCATGATATGGTCCTCCGGGATCGTGATGCCGCGGTCGGCATGCGCCGCTTCGAACCCCGCGATTCGCGCCGACGTGTTGTGGTCCTCGCGCCTGCCGCCGACGAAGCGCAGCGGTCCGGTCCAGCCCAGATCGCTGGTGCAGCGGTCCAGTATCAGGTGGGTCAGATCCCGTGCCGCCGCGTGGTTGTCCGAAATAATCGATGGCGCAAGCGTTCCGGGCAGATCGAGGTTGATCGACTGCACGCTGGAGGCCTTGCAGAAGGCCGATATCCGGTCGGGGTCGGTCGCTCCGGTCGAGATCAGGCATTCCGCCTGATAGGACACCAGTTCCTTGGCGGCCTCGAATTCCAGGTCGGGGTCCCGCTGGGTGCAGGTCACGACGGGGAACAGGTTCCGGTCCCTCGCCATCGCCTCGAACTTCTCCGCGATGTGGCCGAAATAGCGGTTGTCGTACTTTGGCACGATCATGCCGATAATGTGCGACCGCTCGCGGCGCAGCAGACTGGCCTGCGCGTTGACCGCATACCCCTCCTGTTCCGCGATGCGCAGTACGCGATCGGCCAGGCTCTTACTGAGCCTGCGTTTCTGCCAGGATCCGTTGAGGACCGCGCTGACAGCGCTCGGAGACGCTCCCGCCACCGCCGCGATATCGTAGATCGTCGTCCGCTTCGCGTCGTTGCGCATCCCGCCTCCAATGGTGTCACGAAAGACATCTTGACCGAGTTCAATCGATGCAGCAAGATTGCACAATCGATTGTGCAACGAATCAATCGACGACATCGCGGAGCTGATCCGCTGGGAGGATGCCAAGGATAACGTTGGGGGCTGCAGGTCGCGTGATCTGGCACCCTCGCCGCGATCCTGTGCAGCAGCGATGTGCAAAATGGGATCTGAGGAGATATCACATGAAGACTTCAATGACATTGACGGCCGCGTCGGCGCTGGCCGTGGCATTCTGCGCCAATGCAGCCGCGGCGCAGACTGTCGCATTCCTGATGCCCGACCAGGCATCGACGCGCTACGAGGAGCATGACTGGCCGGGGTTTCAGGCCGCGATGAAGACGGAATGCCCCGACTGCCAGCTGGTCTATCAGAACGCCAACGGCGACGTCGCGCTGCAGCAGCAGCAGTTCAATTCGGTGATCGCACAGGGGGCCAAGGTCGTCGTCCTGGACCCGGTCGACTCGGCGGCGGCCGCCGCACTGGTCGAAATTGCCCACAGCCAGGACGTGAAGGTCATCGCCTACGACCGTCCTATCCCGGATTCGCCTGCTGACTTCTATGTCTCGTTCGACAACGAAGGCATCGGTTATGCCATCGCGCAGTCGCTGGTCGATCACCTGAAGGCGACGGGCGTGGCGGACGGTGCCGGCGTGCTGCAGATCAACGGCTCGCCCACGGACGCAGCCGCAGGCCTGATCCGCGACGGCATCGACCGGGCGCTGGACGGGTCGGTCTACACGACCCTGTCCGAATTCGACACACCGGACTGGGCACCGCCCGAAGCGCAGGAATGGACCGCAGGCCAGATCACGCGCTTTGGCGGTGACATCAAGGGGATCGTGGCGGCGAACGACGGCACCGGCGGTGGAGCAATTGCTGCGCTGAAGGCCGCGGGCGTCGACCCCTTGCCCCCCGTCACTGGCAACGACGCGACCATCGCGGCGCTGCAGCTGATCATCGCGGGCGACCAGTACAACACGATCTCCAAACCGTCGGAAATCGTGGCCGAGGCCGCAGCCAAGGTCGTCCGGACACTGCTGGACGGCGGTACGCCAGAGGCAACCTCGACCCTCTATGACACGCCCTCGCAACTATTCGTGCCCGCAGTCGTGACGCAGGAGAACATCAAGGCAGAGATCTTCGACAAGGGGATCCAGACGCCGGAAGAGGTCTGCACTGGTGAATATGCCGAGGCGTGCAAGACGATGGGCATCACGCAGTAAGAGACATTACAGGATGCGGCGCGATACGTGCGCCGCATCTGGTATCCTTGGGAGGGGGGAAAGTCATGGAACAGACAACTGCCGCGCACGCGCCCGGCGAGCTGATCCTGCGCCTGCGGGGCGTGGGCAAGAAATTCGGCGCCGTGACGGCGCTGGAGGATATCGACCTCGATGTGCATGCGGGCGAAGTCGTGGCCCTCGTCGGTGACAACGGGGCCGGGAAATCTACGCTGGTCAAGGTCTTGGCCGGGGTGCATCAGCCGACGTCTGGCAAGATCGAAGTGCAGGGTAAGCCCGTCAGCCTCGACACCCCCGGCAAAGCACTGGAACTGGGGATCGCCACGGTTTTTCAAGACCTTGCCCTGTGCGAGAACCTTGACGTTGTCGCCAACCTCTTCCTTGGGCACGAAATCTCACCGTGGCGGATGGACGAGGTGCAGATGGAAGTCCGCGCCTGGACCCTTTTGCAGGAACTCGCAGCACGCATCCCGTCGGTGCGCGAACCCATCGCGTCCCTGTCCGGTGGCCAGCGCCAGACCGTCGCCATCGCGCGGTCGCTACTGCTGGAGCCGCAGATCATCATGCTGGACGAACCGACCGCCGCACTGGGTGTCGCCCAGACCGCAGAGGTGCTGAACCTGATCGAACGGGTGCGCGCCCGCGGTCACGGGGTGATCTTGATCTCGCACAACATGGAAGACGTCCGCGCGGTTGCCGACCGCATCGTTGTGCTGCGTCTGGGCCGCAACAATGGCGTCTATACCGCAGAGACCTCGCATCAGGAACTGGTCGCAGCGATCACTGGGGCGAATGAAAACTCCGTCTCGCGCCGTGCTGCACGCAAACTCGAAGAAGTGGATCAGGGCTGATGTCACAAGATATTCAAACCAAGGCCACCGGCGCCCGGCTTGACCAAGGCGACAGCCGCGTCCGCCACGATACCGGCCTGTCCGGTGCCCTCCGCGGCTTCATCGACCGGGTCAGTTCCGGAGATCTGGGTATGCTGCCGGTCGTCATCGGCCTCGTGCTGATTTCCATCGCATTCAGCCTTCTGAACCCGGTGTTCCTCGCGCCCGCCAACCTCGTCAACGTGTTGTTCGACGCCGCTGCCGTCGGTTTCATCGCCCTTGGCGTCGTCTGCGTCCTGCTGCTGGGCGAAATCGATCTGTCCATCGGATCGATGAGCGGTCTGTCCTCCGCCATCATCGGTGTGCTGTGGATCAACACGGGCCTGCCGCTGGCGGTCGCTATCGCGGGGTCGCTCGCCATGGGAGCGCTTGTCGGCGTGGTCTACGGCGTCCTGCGCAACCGGTTCGAGATGCCGAGCTTTGTCGCAACGCTCTCAGGCCTGCTCGCGCTGCTGGGCCTGCAACTTTACATTCTCGGTCCGACGGGATCGATCAACCTGCCTTTCACCTCGCCGCTGGTGCGGTTCGGACAGATCCTGATCATGCCGGCGTGGCTGTCCTATCTGGTCGCCGTGCTACCGGGCGTGGTGATCGTTGTGGGCGCAATACGCACCAACGCACAGCGCACGGCAGCGAACCTATCCTCTGCCGGTATGAGCGTCGCGATCGCCAAGGCGGTCGTCCTGACGCTCGGACTGGTCTTCGCGGTCTATTACCTTGAACTCAGCCGCGGCGTGCCATGGATGTTCGGCGTCTTCGTGCTGTTCGTAGTCCTACTGGACTATGCGCTGGTGCGCACCCAGTGGGGCCGGTCAATGTTCGCCGTCGGCGGCAACGCAGAGGCCGCACGCCGGTCCGGCATCAATGTGCGCCGCATCCGCATGTCGGCCTTCGTCGTCTGCTCGACTTTCGCGGCACTTGGCGGTGTCTTTGCCGCCGCCCGCCTCGCCTCGGCCAGCCAGCAAGCGGGGTCCGGCGACGTGAACCTGAACGCCATCGCGGCTGCCGTGATAGGGGGCACGTCCCTGTTCGGCGGGCGCGGGTCGGCGTGGTCGGCGCTGCTGGGCGTGCTGGTCATCATGGCAATCTCGAACGGGCTGACCTTGCTGAACCTCAGCTCCTCGCTGCGCTACATGATCACCGGTGCCGTGCTTGCCATCGCCGTCATTGTCGACTCACTTGCCCGCCGGTCCCGCGCCAGCCATGGCCGTGCGTAAATCCACAGAAAGACACAACATGACAAACCGCATGGACAACAAGACAGCCGCCATCACCGGGGCCGCATCGGGGATCGGGCTGGAATGCGCCCGCATCCTGATCGAGGAAGGCGCGCAAGTCGTCCTAATCGACCGCGCCGCCGACCGCCTGCACGCCCTGTGCGAAGAGCTGGGCGATGCCGCCAAGCCGCTGGTGATCGACCTGCTGGACGGGCCGCAGGTCAGCGGCATGGTCCCCCATATCGAGGCGCTGGTCGGCCCGCTCGACATTTTCCATGCGAATGCCGGGGCCTATGTCGGCGGCGCGGCGGCAGAGGGCGACCCCGATGTCTGGGATCGAATGCTGAACCTGAACATCAACGCAGCCTTTCGCAGCGTTCAGGCGGTCCTGCCCGGCATGATCGATCGCAAGAACGGCGACGTCATCTTTACCAGTTCCGTCGCCGGTGTGGTCCCCGTGGTGTGGGAACCGATCTATACCGCCTCGAAATTCGCCGTGCAGGCATTTCTGCACGCGACACGCCGACAGGTGTCCCAATACGGCATCCGCATGGGTGCCGTCCTCCCGGGGCCAGTCGTCACGGCTTTGCTGGACGACTGGCCGACGGAAAAGATGGAGGAGGCGCTCGCCAACGGATCATTGATGCAACCGCGCGAGGTGGCCGAGGCTGTCCTGTTCATGCTGACCCGCCCCCGCGGCGTCGTGATCCGGGACATGGTCATCCTGCCCAACAGCGTCGACCTGTGACTGGACAGGGGACCGGAATGACCCAAAGCATGAACAACGCCGACGGCTATCTGCTTGGAGTCGACGTCGGCACCGGAAGTGCGCGCGCCGGCGTTTTCACAACCGACGGCGGGCTGGTCGGCACCGACAGCTGCGCCATTGGTATGCACCGCGACGGCGATACGGTCGAGCAATCGAGCGAGGAGATCTGGCAGGCCGTCGCGCAGGCGGTACGCGGGGCCGTCGCCAAGGCTGGCGTCGCGGGAGGGGACATCCGCGGCATCGGCTTTGACGCGACCTGTTCGCTGGTCGTGCTTGGCCCGGATGGTGCGCCGCTTCCGGTTGGCGACCGCTCTCATCCAGAGCGGAACATCATGGTCTGGATGGACCATCGTGCGCTGGATCAGGCAGAGCGCATCAACGCGACTGGCCACCGCGTCCTCGACTACGTGGGCGGACGCATATCTCCCGAGATGGAAACGCCGAAGCTCTTGTGGCTGAAGGAGAACCGTCCTGAGATCTATGACGCGGCATGGCAGTTTATGGACCTGACGGACTACCTGACATGGCGGGCCACAGGCGATCTGGCCCGCTCGGTCTGCACAGTCACCTGCAAGTGGACCTATCTGGCGCACGAAGGCCGTTGGGATGCGGACTTTTTCCAGACAATCGGTCTGGGCGATCTGGCGGACGACGGCTTTCACCGCATCGGAACGGACATCGTTCCGGCCGGCACCATGCTTGCAACCGGCCTGACCGCATCAGCGGCCGATGATTTCGGGTTGGCGGCCGGGACGCCCGTCGGTGCGGGCCTGATTGATGCCCATGCAGGCGGCATTGGGTCTGTCGGTGCGATGGGCGGCGGCGGGGCGACCGCCAACATGGCCTACGTCTTCGGCACGTCGTCCTGCACGATGACCAGCACGGCCGAGCCCGTCTTCGTGCCGGGAGTCTGGGGACCCTATTATTCGGCGATGGTGCCCGGTCTCTGGCTGAATGAGGGCGGTCAATCGGCGGCCGGTGCCGCGATCGAGCAGTTGCTGCTGCATCATCCCATGGCCTCCGAGGCAGCGGGTCTGGCCGGCGAGGCCGGTCTGTCGCTCCCCGCCTGGCTGGCCCGGCGGGCAGAGCACCTGCTGGCCGGGTCACATGATGCCGCGCGACTTGCGGGCAAACTCCATGTAGTGCCGGAATTCCTCGGCAACCGCGCACCCTTTGCCGAACCAGATACCCGCGCCGTCATCGCGGGCGTCGGCATGGCGCGCGACCTCGACAGCCTCGTCTCGCTTTATATCGCCGGCCTGTGCGGGATTGGCTATGGCCTGCGCCAGATCATCGACGCACAGACCGACGCCGGCGCACCGGTGGAGCGGATCATCATCAGTGGCGGGGCCGGTCGCAGCGCTCTCGTGCGCCAGATCCTGGCCGATGCGACTGGTGTCGAACTCACATCTCCGGAAACGGAAGAGCCGGTGCTGCTTGGTGCTGCAATCCTTGGAGGTGTCGCTGCAGGAATTCATCCGGACATTCCTGCTGCCATGTCCGGGATGTCGTCGTTCGCCGAAAAGTTTCAGCCACAGGGTGGAGCAGTTCAAAATTTGCACGAGACGCGGTTCGGCATCTTCGAGCAGCTTCAATCGGTGGCGCGTCGTATTGTGGGAAATCCCGGAGACGTCGGAAGGAAATAGCAGCGTCCGAGGTGGCTGACGGCAGATTGCGGTTATAGGAGCCCGCGGGCTTTGGAGCGGATTCGGATCAGCACATATTAAGGCAGAATCTCACCCATCAACCGCCCTAGCTGCCATGCCGGCGAGCCAACCGGGCAACAGAGGCTTCAACGTGGACTGGACGTTGTCATCCTGTCCCCCTTCCCTGATCAGCTTCAGGATTTTCTGATCATCCTTCGAGAGCCCGCGCTTCGGCCAGGCGGCTGAGATCGTACTGGCGAGGGCAAAGCCGGCGAGCCAGTCTTTGAACCGCTCTGCCACGCGTGTCCTGAGACCCGATCCGATGTCACCGTCGAATGCACTGTCCTGAATGACACCGTATCGCAGCATGATGATGTCGAGCACGCGCTGTACTTTGTTGCCGCCGGGAAACGCGATGCCATCAAACAGTGGCGGCAGCCAGTCCGTTGGTGTGACGAACCGCGGCGCTACGATCACGGCCGTCAGATACCCATCAATCAGATCCGGACTGAGGAGGGTTTTGCGGAGCAGGCGCTCCAACTCGCCTTTTGATTCAGGCGCGATGTCAGGACCCATGTCGTCGTCGGTTTCGAGATCGTCCAGCGAGGATTCACCCCCAGAATGCAACCCGTCACCCTGTTCTGCGACATCCAGCGTCAGCGCGACAATCATCTCAAAAATGGGTATTTTTTTGAGCGCCCGGCCGGTGTCCAGACCGTTCGCGACGGCCGCGAACTCAAGCCACGCATCGCCATCACCATGGCGCAAAATTGCGGCCGACCGTGCGAAGAGCGATGACCAGAAGCCGCGTTGCGTTTCCAGATGCGCCCAGACCGCCTGCGTCGCCTGACGCTCGGTTCTGACCTCCTCCAAAGCTGATGAGAGCTCCGCATCGCTGACAAACCAGCTCGACGATATCTCGTGGTCGCGCACCCACGAGATGCTGCGGTTAATGAGCTGTCCGCGTTTGGCCGCGGACAGGCCGGCCAACCGGGCGTCCGGATCGGCGATGTCGGTCATCGACCCTGCAGAGATATCATATGGCGCGATATCGCGTAGTCCGAGCATCTCTGCCACATCCAGAAAACCTGGTGCGGGGGGCAGGTCAGCGGCGAGACCCTCGCCCATTGCTGCGGCCAGTGCAGCGGACAGATAATCCGCCGGCACATCGTGCATTGGCATCGACTCTTCGATTTCAGCGAGCGTGCGCCGCTGATCGCTGGCACTGCTGCAGGGGATGGCATAGGCGTCCTTGATGCCGTGACCGGTCTTGAGCAGAAGTGCTGCAATGCACTTTTGGCTGCCCATGCTGACGCTCGCCAGGATGCTCTGACTGCCGGTGCCATCGGGCAGTGACGACACCAGTCGATGAAGTGTCCATGACCGGGGGACAGACCCACCGGATGGTTCGCGCCGGAGCGCCTCCTTGATTCCACGATCCAGGATCGCCTTGGTGTCCGGATCCGGGATCCATTTGCGCAGCTGGATCAGATCGGAGAGCACCCCTGCATCCACGCCGCCCGCCTGCGCGAGATCGGCGAACCCCAAGGCCGCGGCGGTGCGCATCTCGCCCACAGGATCGAGCAAAAAAAAGCGTCCGACCGAAACAAGCTTTGGGATGCCCTGCGTCACCATTTGCGTGACCAGGAAGACCGCCGCGGGCCGGGGCATTGACCCAATCGCTTCCCGCAAGATCATGTACGCCGGATAGCCCGTGACATTGTCCGGGATCAGGTCACGCATCAACGCTGCAATATCGGGCATGTCCATGATCGCGATGTCTGCATCGTCAGCGGCGACGTCGGGACTGAACCGGATCCCATCGGGAGGCTCCAGACCGGCCTCAATGAACGCCCGGCACAGTCCCACCTTTTGTCGGTTGTCAAAACTGTGCGATGCCGCTTTCACTTCAACCCAGCCATCCAGGACCACAAAAATGTTCTGCGCATCCGCTTCGCGATTCTCGCGGTTCATGCGCATGGCGGCAAGAACAGCACTGAAGAGCGCAAGCAGGTCATCTGGGAGGTCCGGCTCGTCATCCATCAGCGCGAGAAGACCGGATACCGCATGACGATTTGATGCAATGCGCGGCGCCCAAAAGTCAGCCCACCGATAGACCAGGTGGTCACCCCCCTGCCCGGGTCGTTCTGCGATACACGCCTGAAGTATGTTCTGTCTCATGCAGGCAATCTTATCGATTCGGGACGGCGGATAAAGGCCCGGATTGCAGATGGCGACAAAGCTATCGCCACTCCCCCGCGACCATTGTGAAGACATGAAAAGCGATCATCAACTCCGACACGAAACGTTGGAGTTGATCTGTCATCCTTTTCGCAACGGCATCTCGATACGACCCGTAAGAGAGACGGACGCAGACCAACGCCGGTCCTACCGGAGACGGCGATAAGCGGTTACGTCCTCCAGAACTGGTATGCCTTGACTGATACGACGGTCGACCGGCAGTTCTTCACACGCAAAACAGTTTATCGCTTCGTCGATCTAGTTGGGCGATGACCACAGCCGAAGGACCCGGATCAGGCGGCCTTCGGGCCGCTTTCTTGCCTTAACTGGCTTTTGGCGCTGTTCATGG
>NZ_JBMERN010000078.1:0-17305 GCF_049310965.1 Loktanella sp. DJP18
CCTCCCGGTCCCCAGTGGTATGCGTCTATTCAGTCTCACGACCCGGGTGATGCGGTCCCGAAGCTGCGACCATTTGTGGCCGCAGAATTTCAAATATGCCGCGCGCCAAGTGCTTGCGCGGCCGCCTTCATGGCTTCAACCTTGTCTTCGGGAACCTTGAACCCCATGAAGATTTCAATTGTTCTGGCACCCATGATCTCTGCGTAGAGTTCGCCGATCTGTTTAGTCGTCTTCCCGTCGGCGGGCTCGTCGTTTCCTTGCCATGCAGCCCAACCGAAATCGCCAAGGGCGTTGGTGGCGTCATCAGCCAGAACGAACACACCCCTGTCGTTTTCGAAGGGGAAGTAGGGGTCCGCGACATACCATTCCTTGGGCCAATGGTTCTGGTAAAAGTTCCGAAACTCTGCGCCCGTGACAACAGTTTCGAGCGTGAGTGCAGTAGTGGCTGTTTTTCTTTATGTCATGATCTCGATGTCCTTGTTTCAGGCGCACTCTGGGGCCGTTGTCTTGTTGCGTTCCTAATCGCCCGAGAACACCAGGGCCCTGCCGGCTTCGGCGTCCGAAAAACCTTGCGCCATGAGAGCCGAACGCAGGGATTTCGCGTTTCTGATCTGGCGGCCTCTCGCCAGGTGAACCGCTGCCTGAACCGACGCGAAATCAGTTTCCGTCATCGGAGATGTTTGCAATGTGTCGGTCATTTTCTGTATCCGTAGCCATGTGCGCCAACGACCTGGCGCTCTAATGTGAATTCACCCAGTGCAGCGCCGAGAATCTCTTTTGTCCGAATAACACCGAAGTCCAGTGAGACACGGGCCAAGGCTTGCTTGATGATATCATGCGCCTGCTCGTCGGAGATCGGTTCATTTTGCGTGATCATTGCAGGTTTCCCACATGCGCCATCAGGATGCTTGTGTAGCTCGTCGACACGTCCGGCACGAAATGCTGAATGATGTCAAAGTGATCCTCGAACATTTCGTCCGGCGTGATATCTGACAACGGTACCCAGATCGCCTTACCTTCAGAGGCTTCAGACCCTTCGTCGGCACCTTTGATCTTTTCCATCGTTTTGCGATCCTGGAGCTCGAAGCAAAAGGCTTCCGTGCGCACCCATCCGCGCTCAGACCGCTCTGGGTGGTCGAAGACTTTCCGGTCACGCAGACGCCCCTCGAGTGCGCCTTTGGGCATGTCGAGACGTGTCTTCTGGATCAACTGCCGGATGACGGCATGGAATGACGTCTCGGACGGCGCAAGGTGGCCGCCGGGCAGGGCAAGAGTCCCTTTTCCAGGCTGGATATTGCGTCGCTCCAGAAGAATGTGACCCGATTGAATCACGACCGCATCTGCTGTGTTGATCGGGATCGGAAATCCGAAGAGCTCTTCAGCTTCGCGCGTTTTTTGACGGTAGGCGCTGACGAAGAGACCTTCGGACTGGATCGTGTCGGTGTCCGTTGGATGAGCCTTCATCCACGCAACAACCTGCGCTACTTGCTTGTTGCCAAATCTCTCGGAGACAGCCCCAAAATCCTGCGTCGGAAAGAAGAGAGCCCTGCGAAGGTCTGTGGCGTTGATGATCTCGCCCTCGTGGCGCGACGCCTGGGCCGGCATCATAGTCCACTCTGGAAACCAGTTCAGGTATCTGGATGATGCATCTTTCTCGAATCCGGTCAGGACGACTTCGGTTGTCTCTTCTAGCAGACCTCGGGCCCGGATATACAGCCGGACGGCGGTGCGAACATTCGATGCCCAAGACCTGTCGTTATAAAGCGTGTCGATGAGAGGAAGAACATCGACGCGCATGTCGATATCTGCGACGCCCGCTTCGATGAAAGCTTTGCGCTCATTAAACGAGAATGGGTTTTTCCAACTGCGCGGCCGGTATGCGCTTCCTGTCAGCATCAATGTGCCGTCGACCTTGCCGCAGAGGTTCTGAACGACGTCTCTGTGTGCGCGTGTAAATGGTTGGAAGCGGCCGAGAAATACAGCGAGTTTGTAGGGTGTGTTACCCATCAGATGCGTCCTCCGCTCTGTATGTATCCAAGACAGGACCTCCCTGCCTCTGACCAGAATATAGTCTGCTTTTCACAAAGAAAAAGCAGACATAATCAGGTCACGGATGAATTTTGCTCAAACTATAGTCTCGTTGTCGTCCGGTGTTTTTCTGGTCGAGACATCAGCTTTCTTAGCTGGCCTGCGATCGGATAACTTTGGTTATTCTTGGACCGGCAGCAATAACGTAGTGAGATCTCTCTCCTCATCGCTGGCATTGTTGCCTTCGCATATTTTTATCAGATCAGCTATCCGATTTCCTCCTCGAGAGAGAAGCAACGCGTGAGATTCGAGCCAGCTTGTATTACTTGAGTCAGATGCCATGACGACCACCGTCATGCTTTTACCTTCGAAAATTGGACAGATAAGAAGTCTATTCGCATGCGGCCCATCATCAATCGCACGACGCGATTGAGTAGAAATCGTGAGATTTTTCCCGTTCTGAAGGTCTGATACTTGTACATCGTAGAGCTGAATATAGGTTTTCGATGAGTCCAGCGGCGCGACATCGACCGCATGCCATCCGCCCAAGGTCGTGATAGTGCCGTCAGACACGTTTAATGACCCGAACACGACCATGTTACAGGCAAGACTTTCGGCAATAAGCCGGCAGGATGTCTGAATTTTCCTGTCAAGGCTTTGCCGTGAAAGAAGGGTGGACGTGATGTCCTCGAGAAGCTCTGTTCTTGCCTTTTCTATTGCGCCTTTAGTTCTCTCGGTATTGACCGATAGAATGCCTGCTATCTCGCCGTCTGCACCTTCAATAGGTGTGAATGAAACTGCATAGTTCGCCTCTTTCGAGCGTCCGCCCTGCTGTAGCACGAAATCCATCTCATCTATGTAGAAACCCGATCCTGAAAATGCTTTTCTGACCATTGGCTCCACACGATCCACCCATATTTCGGGGAATACCTCTGACAGCTTCCGACCCATCTCGTATGGATGATTTTCGGCCAAAGTCGGGATATAGGCATCGTTGTAGAGTAAGATGCAGTCTTTACCCCACAAAATATTCATAGATTGCTCTGCCCTCAGGATGAGCGCTATCATCACATTTAGCTCATGAGGCCAAGATGATCTCGGGCCCAGTGGTCCATCCATGCGGTCAAGCCCTGCAATCAACTCACGGCACGACTTGACGTGTGCGGACCTTGAGCTGCCTTGGTTTTGCGATGTTTGTAGACTGGCATTGGCTTGATAAAGCGTCATCATGTGACCTTTTTTAAATTCTGTGGAACAGAAAATCTGTCAACCTTTTTTAAAAACCTAGCGTGACCGGCGGTGTCACGAGCTTGTCAAATCTTACATCTCTGGCTTGAATCGAAAATTCTCATTTGCTTGGGTGCTACACGTCCAGAACGAGGCGATCCAGAGATAACCGCTCAGAATCTGTTTGAGTTGCATTGGTGAGCAATTTTTTGCCGGCTGGGGGCAGCCATGTTCCCGTAAGGCGCTCAAAGGTGCTGATTTTAGGAAAGCAGCGATCTTCCCCATGTTCTTTCATGAGCAACAAAACTGCCGCGAAGGGGATGACCAATGCGAATGAGAATGATGATTTTGACCGTGTCTGTCATGGCTTCAGCGCCCGCGTTTGCGGCCGGTTGGGTGGACCAGGATGTTAGATATTCAGCTGAGGGCCCAGAATGGCATAAGTCGAGTCCTGTCGCCAGTATGCCAATGCCGCCAAGAGAAACGCCGTCCATGGGCGTCGAGGCATACCACGCGCCGACACCGCAGGATCTGGCTGGTGCAGTTGCAAGCTGGGAAGCGGAAAAGGAGCCGCGCAATGGTAATGCCGTTCTTGACGACCGTCCGTGGGTTTCAGCGCCACGTGAGGTCGTGACAACCCTGGACGACACGCAGAGGTCTTCCAACCACCCCTCTGACCTTGTTCAGGATCTTGATGGTAGCGTGAACCCGGATGGCCCCGATTGTGGTTGCACGGCATGGGTTGAGCCGGTTCGCGTTATTCATGATCGCTCTGACAGGTATGGATATCTGCCTGAAGCGTCAGCCGGAGATTATATTTCTCCGGCTTACAACGATGTCACTGCCGTGCCGGCCATCGAGTCCATTTACGGTGGCTATCGCCCAACAGAGCCAAGTGGCTGGTATGGCGCATCGCGCCGCTGAGTTTACTCGTCGTCATGATGATAGCCCCGCCCACATGAAGTGGACGGGGCTATCTTTTTTTACGGATTGAATTTTCGGCAGGTGTCGTAGATGTCCGTGAGAAATCGGTCGGCATTTGCGGGTGCGACCATCTTCAGCGATGAGGACGCCGAAATAAGGTTGTCAGGGCTATAGGACATCGAGCTCATGTAGCCTGTCCCGTTCTTGACGTCGGCTTTCGTAATCCGGGATGCGAGAACTTGTTTCCAGCTGAGTCGCGTATCATCTTTTGGGATTTCGTGCCCCGCCAGAAGCACGTCCTGGTCCTCGTCGAAAGACAGACAGGGTTCCATCTTCCAGACCTTCGTCAGCGGCCGCCCTGCGCTCAATCGCTTCACGATGATGCACAGACCCTCGCCGCGCACTTTGATTTTTCCAAGAACGCGGTCAGGATTTCCATAAAGTCCGCGTGTCCTGACCCTCCGACCGACCTCGTCGACGAGACCGCGGTGGTAGGCCAGCGCGTCGATGTCGATTTCGACGTCGAGAACCCAGGCTGCCGGCAGACTTTCATGCGTGATACCGTGCATCAGTGCGACGGACTGCCGGATGCGACCCTTCTTCACATACCCGCTCTGGATCTTGTGACCATCGTAGACTTGCGCCAGGAGCTTCACGAGATCCTCATGGCTCTCACCTTCCATGAGCCAGCGCGTGGCTTCAACCACGTTGCTGGCCGTTATGGTATCGACCACCTTGGCGTTGGCAGCATCGAACAGGCCTCTGGGAGTGCTCCAACCCCGCACGCTGATCTTTTGCTGCCTGCGATCCTTCCAGCCGTCCGCCTCGATCATGGGTGCGACACGGCTCATGAACTGCTCGCGCATGTCATCCCAGGTGGTGAGCGTCAGCTCGCCCACTTCGTCACGCTCGGACCAGGTCTTGAGTGACGAGCGTGCCTCTTTGCCGGTTTTAAAATTTGTGATGATCACTTCGGTGAGCCACGGAAGCGCCTCGCCGCCTGGCATCCGCCGATCGGCGGTGTCGCAGAGTGCAAAGACGTCGCCATTGCTCTTGATGCCGCCGCGGATCATCCGTTCGACGCCCTCGAGCAGGCTGATGATATCGTCGCGGTTGGCCAACCGGTCAGAAACCTTCAACACGGCATTCCTATGAGCCTTGGTCTCCGGCCATCCCCACTTGTTTCCGGCGCGCCACAGACGCAGGGCTGCGCGGAAGGTGTCATCATGCAGCGCTGCGCCATCGTTGCGCAGCGTATCCAGAAGCGTCAAGTCGTGCGCGCGCTCTGAGCTCAGGATGCGGAAGGCCTCGTTGAGCAGGTGTGCATGGTTCAGGTAGCTCTGACGTGCCGCCCTGCTGTTCATGTAATAGGTAACATCCTCCAGTGTGCAGTTGTCGATGCAGAGCAGGCCTTCTGCGATCTCCCGGTGAGGGATGTAATCAGGTCGGCCGGCGCTGAGTTCCCGCGGCGTGGCGATCGTGACCTTCGCATCGAAGGGCGTGCCATTACCGCGATGTGTGCCGCGAAGGGCAGGGGCTTTCACGATCAGACTTGATCCTTCAGCCTGTGCTGTCACAACCGAGAAGCTTTCAGCCATGACAATCCCGGTCAGCCAATCTCGACGATAGTCGCTTGTCGTGGTGAGAGAGGGGGCATTGCGACCATCGAGAACTTTGTTCCAGCAGGCCACTATGCGCGATCCGTTGACGATTTTGCTGTTCAGGTTTGTAATGAAGTCTGTGATGGACGGACGACCGTCTGTAAGGACCTGCTCCTCATCATGGATGAAACGGAAATGGTCTGTGTGCGTGGTCGCAGCCAGCCAGTTTGCTCCCTTTGGCATGAAGTCGCCAAAGACATCAGTCCTTTCGTGCATACCCCACATGAGGATGAGGAAGCGCTTGTAGAAAAGGGCGCGCTTATCGTGCTCTGCGCGGGCATCGGAATATTCAACCTGGTCCGGTGCAATCTCCTGTGATTCCTGACCGAAGTAGGATCTGGTCTGGAACAGTGCATTGATCTCTGCCGATGACGGGAAGAAGCGCTCTGCGCCAGATGTTGTCTTATCTGCCGTCACGATGCTGAGACGCGCGCCGTCGCGCACGATGATGTGGACGCGCTGATCTGCCTCGTTGATCGCGATGGTTTCGAACAGCTTCGCAATGCTCATGCTGGTTGTATCAAAATCCCTTGGATTGCGACGCACGCGCACGATGGCAGCACAGCGAGGGTAGGGGAGCATACGGGTCACGAGCGAGGGATCGTCAGAGAACACCTGTGTCAGTGTCTCCAGAGACATCTGATCGTCAGAGAACCCTTCCATCAACCCGTTGATGATAATCTCCTCGTCAAGGAAGAGCATGCGCTGCATGAACCTCAGGGGCTCGGATGCAATGGCGCCTGCGCCGCCCAGGATCTGGGTCACTTCCATATCCTCTCCCAAGAAGAGACGCATGGTCTGAACGTTCTGCAACAGACCTTGGGCGCGGGTCGTCTCCTCGGAGATTGACGCAAGCGTGACGTTCACCTTCTCGATGTGATAGGCGGACACCAGAGACATCTTGGATGTCAGCTCTGCTGTTTTTCCGGTGATCCACTCCTTCTGGGCCTCGAAGGCCGCGATGCGGGTCTCGATGGTCTTTTGTGCCTGCACGACATCCTGCGAGGGCAACAGGGCGGCGGGGACCTTCGCATGCGTTGCGGGAAGGTTGGGTGTCGTATCATCCTTGGCTGTCATGCTGGTGCCTTGACCAGAAGTTGATGCTGGCTTGGCAGCGTCCTTTTCCGCTTCTCTTTTTTTCTGTTTTTCCAAGAGAAGCTCAGGCGCCGGCGGTGTCGTCATCTCATTCGAGATCGCATTGATCTGACCCATGACGATGCCGATCTCGGTTTCGCGAAAGCTTTCCCCTTGGGGTTCAAGAACAAAGGCTACAACGAAGTCCTCATACATCATTTTCAGTCCGGCCTTGGGCCGGCTGCTGCCCCAAAGTGGGTGCGGATGCAGAACGATCGTGTGCATGTCGCCATCGATAACCCGGACTTCGCTGACCATCAGGATCAGACCATGATCCGGCGTCGGAAGAGACAGGAAGGCGTGCCTCTCGTCGCGCAGGCGCCACCAAGAACCTGGCCGGACGTCGATATCTGCATGGCCTGCGTCGAGCGGTTCGGATGTTTCTTGTTTTGCGGGGAGCATGCGCTTTCCTCTTATAGGACTCGTTCGGAAGATTGGCTTCCTTCAGGGAAGAGGAAGCCAATTTCCGAACACGGACTCGCTCAATCTCGCTTCTCGGCTGGAAGGTTTTTCCAGGAGGGGCTAACGGCCCCAGATCCTGATCACGTCGATACTCATGCCATCGTTGTCGTTCGGACCTTCAGCAACCTCCATCAATGTCAAAGTATTGCTGTTGCTGGCCGCCTCAGCGTGGAAGCGGAATTCTTCCATGAGATCCGGCTGACTTGCTTTCATTTCGCCGATTTTGACGCCATTCCAGAAGACGTAGGTGAGGTTATTCATGGCGGGATTGCGGTCGCCGGCAAACAGAGTGAGCGTGTAAACATAACCAGGGATCAGGTTCGGGATCTGCTGAGAGATTTTCATAGGCCCCGGACTTTCGCCCATGTCGAGCCAGAAGCCTCCGTTCACGCTGCTCATCCCCTCATAGCCACTGCTGTGAAGCTCAAAGGCCCTGCCATTATCGGACGTCCAGCCTTCGAGGGAGCCGCTGGCGAATCCGAAACTTTGCTCCGTCATGCCTGTTGTGTCGTCGAAGTCGCCGTTGTCGAGGTAATTCCCTTCCTCGTTCATTGCCATCCAGAGCTCCTGGTCCGCGACGCGAAAGTTGAAGGATACCCAGTCACCAAGCACCGCGACAGTGGAAACTGCGAGCACAGCAATGAATCCGGCTAGTACGCCATATTCAACTAGCGTCGCGCCGCGTCTGTGTTTCAGGAGCTGCATCGTTGTCTTTCTCTGTTTTCGCATTGCGACGCGTAGTTACAGCGGGACAGGAGCGTTGCGTTTTTGGTTTGATCTTTGCCTCTGCCAGTCAACAAACCCAGTGCGACAGGTCTCGGTCTGTTATGGCTGACAGCATTCCGATGTCGTCGGATAGATAGTCGGCTACGCGCTGACGCATCAGATCCGGCATCTCGATGAGGGTTCCTGTCCTGCGGTTCCAGCCGTTGATCCGATCAGCCAGCCCCCAGCGGAGGAAGCGTTGCGGCAGGATCGCACCCTTCGTATCCGCCAGTCTGCGCACCAGTGCGTGGAAGCCAGGCAATGGGCGTTCAACGAGAAAGTCTTCGATCGTATAATTCGGAATATCGTGGTGGTCGATCTCAAGAAACGACTGAAGATCAGCCCATGTATTCGCCGGAGATGACAGAACGTCGTCCAGAAATACAACATGGATCTTATTTGATTCCACTTGCCCCGAAAGTCGCAGGAGCTGGTCCCCGACTGAACTTAACCCGGAGTAGTCGATTGTTTTCGGATCAACGCCATATCGCGCTCCCCTACCTTGCCTTCTGATGTGACTCATGGCCCAAGCGACCGAGAAATCGAGGACGTGCTCGCGTGCATCTGCGACCGCGGCAGAGTGGAGAACCCATGCCATATCGATGGGGTTTCGCAAGCAGACAATGAAACGTGCATCCGGATTGGTCGAAAGAATATTCGACACAGCAACTTGCGATGTCAAATACCACGGTGATACCTCACCAATCGCAATGCTCTGGACACCCAAGTATAGGGACGCGTAATAACCTGCGTCTGCGATACTGTCTGCGAAGTCGTGCGCATGAAAGTTTGGTAGGGCCCGGTTCGGAACAAATACATCAGGATGCATTTGAAGCCAGGAGGCAACAGTCTCGGTCCCGCATTTTGGTGCGCCGATCACGTAGAAATTTGGAGTTGTCATTGCTTATTTCGCATTGGAGTTGACATTACTTTTGCCGGCTCAGCTGTGTCACGTAACGCGAGCCCGATAGACAGCGCCATCGCTATGAGCAGCATGATAAGCGGCGCAAAATACATACTGCCGAACATCGACCAGACGATGAGCCCTGTGACGATGGAAACCGCAGGGGCCAGGACCAAGCGTGTCTCGTCGTCTATGTCTTTCAGCCCTCGGAATGCCCTCCAGACCAATGCGATGAACGCGACGATCATGACGCTGCCGAGGGCAAACCCATAACTGAAGAGAGTCTCGATGATCTGGTTGTGAGGGTGGTAGAACGCGAGGGGAAACCTCACATATTGCAGTGGGCCGTAACCCACCCATGGGCTTTGCAATGCGAACTCGAATGCATCCTTCCAAAGCTCAACTCTGCCAGTGGAAATCTGGTCCAGAGTTTCCACGTCGGTCTCAATAAGTCTCTGAATGCTACCAAACGCAAGGTGGGGTCTGTAAAACAGTGTTGACGAGATTGCTGAAGCGATAAAGATTGAGATGAATTTCACAACACCTTTAATCTTGAATCTCCGCGTCGTCACCACAACGACAATCATCGCAATGATAAACGAGATTAACGCGCCTCGGCTCCCACCCCAGAAAAGCATCGTCATAGACGTAAGCAGATATGGATATCGAAGATAGCGGCCAAATGAATGATCTTCACAGTCTGTCATGATCCAGGCTCCCATGATGCAGGCAACCACAAGATTGATCTTGTCGATGTGCCTGATATTTCCGAAGCCGGGAAGTAGATTCTGAAGGTCCTTGTATTCTACGACATCGCGGATCGACTCCAGAAAAAACGGATAGGCGAGAGCGAGTGGCGTCAACAATGAGAAAGCCCAATAGAAGTGTAGCGATAGCTTTTTGTCGCTTTTGACCGTCGCGTAAGTTGCCATCCCCGCAATGCCGGCCGACAAAAATGGTAGCAAAACCATCGCTGCTAGGGCAGCTGATGTGTCCCTTCCAAAAGATGCTGCGATCCCGATCGCCGTCAGCAAAGCCATGAATGCAGTTGCGCGAGGGCTTGATCTCCACGCCGAAAAAAGATGAGAGCGTCCCCACCATGCGAGCGGCATACTCATGACGCCCAGCAAGAATATTAAGATATCATGGCGGTTCAGATTGATCACCTCGAGCCCCGTCTGGAACCACCACACGACAGCAATGATCGGGGAGACCGCAAGGGCTGTCAGGTAAAGTCGTAAATATGTTGATCGGTTCAATTTATTGTCTCCAGCATTCACGCGGAAGATGGTGCGATCTCCTCAGTAGAAGAAGTCGAACCTTGCTTTTTTCCGACGGAAGCGGGGTGAACCCATATTGTTCTCATGATCAGAAACCTCAGGGGCACCGCTGTGCGTCATCCAAACACATTTATTATTGGCGCTCCAAAATGCGGCACAACTACCTTGTGTGAATGGCTTGAGATGCATCCTGCCGCAGCTGTGTCTGCCATCAAAGAACCGAACTATTTCAACACGGACATGGCTGATGCCAAAAGCTGGCAGCAACGAGATTATCTGGATATGTTCTCACATGCCTTAGAAGTGCATAAGGTGCTTGCTGAAGGGACGACAAGTTATCTCTACTCGGAGGCGGCGCCTGGGAAAATTCTGGACATGAGCCCAGACGCCAGGTTCGTCATCTGTCTTCGCAACCCATCGACGATGATCAGATCCTTGCACAGGCAAAGAATTTTTGATGGCTATGAGACTGAGCAGGATTTTGAAACGTGCTGGGATCATCAAGCCAGCCGCGAAGTATCGTGGCGCTCCGGTGAAAAAACGCCATTCCTGGAGATGTGCCGATATCGGGATGCCTGCTCCCTTTCAACTCATATTGGTCGCTGGATCGCCGCGGTCCCGGAGTGGCGCATACACTTCGTTGTGCTCGATGATTTAATTGAAAATCCGGAGCGTTCGTGGTTTGACCTTTGCGATTTCTGTGGAATCGATAGGTTGGGG
Source organism: Loktanella sp. DJP18 (assembly GCF_049310965.1). Classification (NCBI taxonomy): domain Bacteria; kingdom Pseudomonadati; phylum Pseudomonadota; class Alphaproteobacteria; order Rhodobacterales; family Roseobacteraceae; genus Loktanella; species Loktanella sp. DJP18. The sequence continues at coordinate 11,106 of NZ_JBMERN010000078.1, forward strand.
CTACACGAATACGCGAGTAAAAACGTGGTTGCTGTCCGACGTTTTCCAGCATTGAGCCGCGCTCTCAAAGGCGTCCTTCGGCTGAGAAAATCTCTTGGGGTCGAGGTTCCGGGCAAATCTCTCGGTATCCCGCAGGCCTTGAGAAGAGTAATCCATCGCATCGATCTCATGAATGCCAGAGAGGGCTCAAAATCTCCCGTGTCCAGTGATGTCGCGTCAGCGGTGAACAACTTTTTTATTCCCGAAGTTGAAAAGCTGGAAGTCATCCTGTCTCGGGACTTGTCTCATTGGAAGGTATCGTCATGAGCCCGATTATAACTGTCGCAATTTCAACGCTCGGACCAAGGTTTGACAGCATCGATCTTCCTGCGCAGCGGCAAGAAATCAGCTACCTGATCCTGGTTCAGAAACCTGATGAGGTGGAGCACCGCGGCCGGTTTTCTAATCGCTCTGACGTCAGGGTTGTTGATCTTGATTCCATTGGTCTTTCGAGAAGCCGGAATGCTGCTTTGGAGCATTCCCAGACAGACCTCATTATGGTTGCAGATGATGATCTGAAGCTTGACTGTGACGGCATCCTGCAAGCATGTGACTTCCTCTCCTGCAACGACGATGTCGCAGCGATCACTGGTATGTTGAAGGTTGAATCCGGGGGCTTACGCATTCAGTATGCGTCATCGTCATATGAGTTGAACCGAACAAACTGCGGTCGGGTCATGTCCGCGGAGATAATTTTACGACGGGGCCCACTCAAACAGTCAAATATCGTTTTCGATGACAGGTTTGGCCTTGGAACCGAATGCCCATCAGGTGAGGAATACATCCTGCTGTGTGATATCCTGAAAGCAGGTCTGAAGGCCGCGTTCATTCCGATAGTGCTTGCTGTGCACCCGGATGAAAGTACTGGCACAAATTGGGATGATGTCCGACTGGTAAAGGCTCGAGCCAAAGTTATTTCCCGCGTCTTTGGACGCATGGGATTGGTCTATCGAATCCTTTATCTGATCAAACACATCAGACGCATCGGATACGGCAAGAATGCTTTCAGATTTCTCACCGCTTAGGGGCGGTAATCTGAAGTCGCTGAAACATCAGAAGTTTTCACTTCGATGTTCTGTTTTGGTCTGGACTAAAAATACTCACCGCTCTTGGGCAAATGGTTTCGTCTGCGTTACCGCCCGCGGTAACACCATGCATTGAAAATATCAGCTTTTATCTTGAGAAGTGTAGATGTTTTGCGATGCAACGTCCATGCATTGCAAACTGAAAGGATGACCATCGCTGCTGCCATACCTTCAGCACCGATCAGATGCGTGAGAATGCTTCCTGTCAGAATGAGAATTATAAGCCCGGTGAGCACCGCCCTCATGGCCGTATATTGATGCCCGCATAGGCTAAGGACCTGGCTCGGATTGCCGATCATGAATGTTGTGATATGTGACAAGCACAGGATGAGTGCTGTCATGTAAGCGTCTGACACTTGCTCTCCAAATGATATACTTAAAAGACTTTTCCCAATGAGTGCAAATGTGAGTGTTGTGATGATGGCGAATAGACTGGAACCTATCGTGATCTTTGAAACAAGATTTTGCAGATAAAGTGTTTGACCTTCGTTATGCAGAACCCCAAAGCGATGAGCAAAAACGCCATTTAAGGCCTGTGCGCCAAATGTGACCAGGGCGGCGCATTGCATGGCAACACGGTAGAGTGCGCCATCGTCTGATCCATAGATCCATGCAACAAGGTAGAAACCGACGTTGATGGTGACCAGGCCGATCAATGTCGTGAGCATATATCCTGCACCTGCTCTGATTTGCTGTGTCATGCTCTGCCCGAAGGGTATGGTCTCCTGTGTGCCCGTCGCTGGAAGGGCAGGGTTCCTGGAGAATTGCCAGGCGACGACAGCGGCAAAAACCCACCCTGACGCTGCGGCTGCGACACAAGCCAGGATTATAGCGTCAGCGGTCGCGCCATGAGCTTGGAATTGGCTGAAGTGCAGCGCGGCAAGCACAACGACTGTTACAATCTGGGGCAGCGCACCAATCAAGAAGAGTCCTGCCAATGGGCGACCATTTTTCCGGATCTCCGCGCCAAACAGCAGCGCCAACGCCGAGAATGGAGCTATCGCTACGCCGAGTATCCAGGTTGACAGTTGGTTTGGCTCTGGATCGGTGAATACGCTTGCAATAAAAACACCTGCCAAAGCAGTTGCTGTGAGACACACTATCCATGTCATGGCACTCTTGCGTAGTGAGCGTCGATCTGCATCTCCGCGCAACATGAGTTGCGTGGCGCCCATTTCAAAAAGTGGTGTCGCTATCAGTGCGGAGTTCACGATCATCATCACAATGCCAAGGTCGGCCAAACCCAGGAATCGTGCCTGTAATCCAAGAACGACGAAAGACAGTCCAAGTTGAATGAACCTCAGCAGGAGCGATGACGACCCCTGAATGAGCGACCCAGATTTTGCGAGAACGACGCTTCGTGTCTTTGCTGATCTTACTGACTTTGGGTCAGGTTCCTGGTCAGGCACGAGACCGGTCCATAATGGCATTTTTGACATAATAAACGAAATAATATGTTGATTTGACGAATGACATGCCAAGATGTTTTCGACAAGAACGCCAGTGGAGTTTTGCCGCAGCAATCTTGTTTGAGGATTTAGTGCCTGTGTGTGTCCTGTAGCTTGCGAGGACGCCGTCTATACCTCGGAATTTGAGCCCCTCGCTTTGACACAATGTCAGTATATCAATCCATAAACAGAAATCTTCATGAATGTCTTCTTTGCCCATGCGCATATGTCCAAAGACAGAAGCATCATATGCGACGGTGAGACAGCCGATCGTTACATTCTTTTTGAGGATATCTTCAAATGATACGTCACCGCGTGCATACTGCGTTCTGATCGGGTCGCCATCACCATCGGTGACCTGATAAGAGGTCCAGCTGAAAGCGATATTGTTGCGAGCCATGGCATCTGTTTGTCGCTCCAGTTTATCTGGCATCCAGGTGTCGTCGCTGTCGAGGAAGGCAATGTAGCGGCCGCATGCAGCTGCAAGGCCAACGTTTCTTGTCGCCGCAGCGCCTTTGATCTTCTTATTCTCCAAGACGACAATTCTATCGTCTGCCGCTGCAAACTGCCGCGCGATGGTCGCGCCATCGTCCGTCGATCCATTATCGATGATGATGTGTTCATAATCACCCATGCTCTGCGCCTGGACCGACTTGATGTTTGCGGCAACGAACTTGGCGCCGTTGTAGAGAGGTGTTATGATGGAAACTCTGGGCATGGACCAACTTCTTCGAAGAACTTATCTTCGAGGATTTGGTTTCGTTTCTTGCTCGACGGAAATCTGATGCCGGGAATTTCAGAGGTCTCCGTCGTTTTCCATTATCTATAGCTCGCGCCTTCACTTTGAGTGTCTTGGGGGCCCATATCCTTTCCAGAATTTCCGGGGAGGGATAGATGGCGACTGTCGATGTGAAGATCGTTCTGCGTGTGCCCGAGGGCGAGGAGATGACAGATGAGAGGGTTGATGCGCTGTATGATCAGGGCTTTGACGACGCTCTTGTTGTCATGCGTCACGCGGGCAAGCTTGAGCTGCTTCTCACGCTGGATGCGGCCGACTGGGAGGATATCGCAGAAACGCGAGCCGAAGAGCTGATGAAAGAAATGCCTGACGCTGATGTCTTAGACATTCTTCTGGATGAAGACTGAATCAGAGTGACGAAGCAGGGGCGCTGCTTATCGGATCGAGTTCGTCCGCCAGATCTTTTGGGAGTTCGGATGCTTCGATGACACCGTCTTTGTTGCTGTCAAATTCGTCGATGAAGTCGCGAGCGATGAGCGTCGATCGTTTTCCCTCCGACGAGAAGTTGTTCAACTCGGATAATTCAAGTCTGCCGTCTGCATCCTGATCCAGCGCCTCGATGCATAGCTCTTCTGCGATGCCACACGAACTTGTCGGAGATGTCACTGTGAGTGACTGAGCGTGCGCCATGATTGGAGCAGCGGCTACGATCGTGACTATGGTTGTGAGGAGCAGGCGCATTTTTTTCTCGCGATGAGGTTTCCATTATGTGGGGCCTTTTTCAATTTTTTAAAAACATCCGCTGAATGATAATGTGCGCGCCAGAATCCGCGGTCTGACCGATGAACCCGTGCAGCGTCTTCGCCGCTCCGTCGGGATTGTGCTTCACCCTAAACCGGCGCGGCTCACCGTCATCTGACAGCTCGACGTCACAGACGACAAACATCTTTCCAACGGGGCTGTGCCCGCCCGCGCGCACACAGCGCACTTCCAAGTTATGCGATTTCGCTTGAGAGGCTAACCCTTGCACGTCGCACAGCAGGGGCAGACGAAGTCCTGGGCCAACGATGCTCCGCCAGATAATCCGAGCATGCTTCCTCGTCGGAAAACCGGACGTCGAACGCCTGGCGGGACATAGGCTTGTCGCTCTTCCATCTGGCTGGCTTGAGTAGAACTAAACCAGAACACCTGAAGTTGGCAAGCCGCGTTGCCCTACATCATGCGCCGCCGGCTCGATGGGGGTGAGCCTTCAGGTCTCGTATGCAATAAAAAGGCTTTAATCGCACTTGATTTATGATAAAAATCATTAGCTGAACCAAAGTTTAAAGTTATTTTTTACCGTCAGGAGAATGATCGTGTCGATCAATGATAGAATTGCTGAAAAGCGTGCAGCTGAAAAAAGTCATAAGCTTTACCGGAAAGAACAAGATCTAAAAAGTAAAAGCGAGATCGAACGACTGATACCAATCGCAAAGGGGAGGGTGAAAGGATTCGGTCTTAAAGTGAAAATGGTAAGTTCTGTATCATGGGGCGTTTCACAGTTTCACAATATGGACTTGAAATTAGTGATCCGAATGGAAGGGTGCGGTTAAAACTTGAGTTAGGAGATATGGATTCAAGCAGAAAATACATAATCACTGACCCCGACCGCTATAGTTCTGGAAATCCGGTAAGCGGTCCTACGATGGGTATTCCAACGTATTATATAGATAGTAATCCACATGAACCTTTTTCAGATGATTGGCTAATGTGTGGTTTTGACAGCATGGCAGTGGAATATGGTAAGCCGCAAAAATTCTTGACGCCATTACGATCCGTCGTTGGCATTATTATTCTTTTCATCTCTCTATGGTTTTTTATTAGAAGGTAAGTCGTTGGTTGGATTTAAATGCTTCAGTGAGGACATTAGAAGTATCTTACAGTCATGATTGAGGGCAATTGGGAGTAGATCATCTCATCCACCAGACAGAGCGCCTGTTTTTCGCTAGATGGCGCCAGTGGAATCTAGTTTTTCGTATAAGAGATGTTATGTAATATAGACGCTCAGCGGTTAAGCCGGTTGTCGCACCTGCAAGTGGCCGCGCCTCTGCCGCGTGCCATCTGGCGACGATATCAAATCTAATACCCACTCCGCCAAGACTACTTGTCGAAATGTCTGTTGCGGTTCGCAGCCGACTTGCGGCTAAGCCCAGTGTGAACACCGTGCCGAAGCTTCGCAAAAAAGGCTTAAGCTGCGTCCCGTTCCAACGATATCACTTCCCTCAGGTCGCCAATATCAATGAAGCCATCCGCAACTCTGCGGATCTCATCTGATATCATGCTGCCTTCGGCGCCACTCCGCGTTGAGCAGACGGTTACGCGCATCCCACGCCTCTGAAGTTCCTGGATAAGTGGTGACATCTCGCCATCGCCCGACATGATGACGGCATGATGTATCTTGTCCACCAGTGACATAGCATCCATGGCAAGTTGCATGTGAAGATAGCTCAACGCTTGTCTGAAACCACTACTGTTCTCGGTTTCGCGGGTCTGACGCGTGCGCAGCGTGAATCCGTTGTATGACAGAAAATCAGTCAGGCGCCTGACAGACGAGAAATCGCCAGTCTCATCTATCGGAGTGTAATAGTAGCACCGCACGAGCCGGCCGCGTTTCGCAAATTCAGCACGCAACTTGGTGTAATCTACTGTCAGTCCTTGCGCACGCGCAGCGCTCCAAGTGCTTGATCCATCAATAAAGACCGCTAGACTCTCGTCTTTGTAGAACATCTTACCCTCCATTAAGAGTAAAAAAGAACTCAGTATACGTTGAGTCAATCTGAGGGCAGACACTCAACTATAGGGACTTGGTTATGACTTAACCGTGTGTTCACTAACTGCAAGGGCCGCAGG
>NZ_JBMERN010000079.1:0-17291 GCF_049310965.1 Loktanella sp. DJP18
AGTGGATTTCGCCTAAAAAGACCGCCACCCTCAGTCCGGGCAGCGGCCTTAATCGACGCAGTTTTGATATATTGCGACAATAATTGGCCCCGGCTCTGATTTCAACTCAGGAATCTGAACCTTGAAAATTAACACTACAGCACAAACGATTGGAATGAATCTTTCCAGTATTAATTGCAAGCGGGCATTGTGGCCATTGCCGAAGCCGGAAAAAGTCTCTGACCCATATTCCTGTTTGCAGGCGAGACTAGCATGACTCGTACAATTGAGCTTATGCATCCCGCACACCAATCCGTCGCGCGGGCGATTTGCTACGCGCTAACCCTCGATCACGTTGACGCTTGGGCGGTCCTGCCGGTGATCCTTCAGGCGCGGCTGGACGAGCGCGAACGCAGCGCATTGGCCTACGTCGCGTTGCGGTCGATGGAAGAAGAGAACGCCGCAAAGGTTGCCGGCGCTTTCGCCAGCGGTCACACGATGCCGCTGCCACCGCTGGTCAACTACATGGACGAGGCGTCCTTCTGGGCCAACAGGGCCGCACCTGCGGAACTGGACGCCTATTGTCTTGCCACCTTCAATCTCATGACCCCGGATCGGCAGGCCGCGTTCGTGGACTTCATACAGAGGAGGGCCGCAGCGTGAAGGTGGTGCTGGATCATAGCCGCACTGGTTTCGAATGCCTCCAGGCAATGGACCGGGCCTATCGTGTCGAGTATCCTAAAGCACCCGACGCCGATGCATCGGCGCTGCCCACTCCCTACGTCTGGCGCGACCCGGCACTGATCCGGCCGCGCCCGTGGCTCTACGGGCGGCACCTGTTGCGGAGGCAGGCGTCTGTCACGGTCGCACCGGGCGGCTTGGGCAAGTCGTCGCTATCGATTGTCGAAGGGTTGGCAATCATCACAGGTCGCGATCTGCTGGGTGATGCTGTCCATGAGCGCGATTTGTCGGTCTGGCTGTTCAATCTGGAAGATCCTTGGGATGAACTGGAACGCCGGATTGCGGCGGCGATGCAGCACCACGGCATTGGCGGCGCTGACCTAGGCGGGCGGCTGTTCTTTGACAGCGGGCGGGAAAGGGAACTATGCACGGCGATCCAGACCCATAACGGGGCGCAGATCATTCGGCCGGTCTTTGACGATCTGGCGCGACAGATCCGCGCCCGCAAGATCGACGTGCTGGTGGTCGATCCATTCGTGTCGTCGCACCAGGTCAACGAAAACGATAACGGCGCGATTGATCTGGTGGCAAAGCAATGGGCCAAGCTGGCCGATGCCTGCAAATGTTCCATCGAGATCGTCCACCACACCCGCAAGACCAACGGGGAAGAGGCCACCACAGAGGCCGCTAGGGGCGCATCGGCTTTGCTCGGGGCCGCACGGTCAGGCCGCGTATTGAACCGCATGACAGGCGCGGAGCGTGACTCAGCGGGCATCCCCGCCGACGATCTTTCAACCTACTTCGCAGTCACCCGCGACAAAGCCAATCTGGCACCCGCTGGGGCGCGGCAATGGAGGCGCATGGCGTCAGTCCTGCTGGCGAACGGCGACAGCGTTGGGGTGGCCGAGGCGTGGGCATGGCCTGACACCTTCGACGGGGTGACGGTCAAGGATCTGTTAGCGGTGCAAAACGCAATCGAGGGCAAGTCCCCGCGCCATTCCGATCAAGCCGGTGAAGATTGGGCGGGCGTGATCGTCGCCGATGTTCTGGGGCTGGACGCCTCGACCGACAAGAGGCGGATCAAGCGCCTGATCGAAACGTGGATCACATCCGGGGCGCTGGTGAAAGTCACACGCGAGGACAAAAAGCGGATGCCTCGCCCATGCATCGAGGTGGGCGAATGGGTCACCGAATGACCTGCCACACCACCCCTAAAAACATGGTGTGGCAAGGTGGGGCAAACGTTCCCCAAACAGGTGCCACACCACCACCACCCCCTACGGGGGCGGTGGGTGGTGGTGGGGCGGCCCACCTTGACCGCGAGGTGGTGGGGCAAATCCTGACAGGTCAAACAATCGAAGGAGCCGCAAAATGGTCGGCGTAGTTCAGATAGGTGCGGACAAGGTGCACCTTTTCCGACGCTTCCAGCCCACAAATGTGATGACGCGAAGGATCGCGAATCCCGACCCTCAATACCCTGGTCCGCGCCCGCAATCCAAGAAGCACGGCTCTCGAAATCTGACTATAAAAAGGACTTCTGAAATGCCGAAGCAGACCTCAGACCTAACCCCCCAAGAGCAGAAAAACATCATCCTCAGCATCTTCGCCGATTTTGCCGAAAGCGATGACGACGGCGATCTCTTGTCCTACCTTGACCACATTGGCCTTGATCTGCGGGTCATCAGCCATGTTAAGGAACTTCCGACAGCGTTTGTCGCCAATTATCGTCTGAAAACTGGTAAGTACGATGTGGACCGCGCCGCAAATGACCTCGCCACCTGGCCACCGATTGCCGCCCGCATTGCTGAACTGACCGAGGTTGAGCAGAAAGGTTTGCCTAATGATTTGTGAGCGCCAAACGCAGATTGATGTGCGTCACTTAGGCCGAGATCTGCCACGCGGAATGCGGCTCATCTCCCAGTGGGTGCGTATCACCACTACACCATGTCACTTCGGGGGTGTTCGATACTGGTTCCTTTGCCCCGGCTGTGATCGTCGTTGCGCCATCCTCTATCCGGAGTTCTGTCGTATTTGCGGTGACGGCCGCTATGAGGTTGAACTTGTCACACCCGGGCACCGCCAAATTACAAAAGCTATCCGTCTGCGCAGAAGGCTTGGTCAGAACGAAGGTGGGACGCTTGCGAGGTTCCCAAAGAAGCCCAAATGGATGCGCTGGCACACCTACCTCCGGCACCGTGCCAAGATCGAGGCACTGGAGAAGAAGATGTGGGCCAGCGAAGGCACCCAGCTCTCGGCGAAGTTGGGTTGAATGCATTTATTTACAAAGCACATGCCAACGCCCTCCTGCCGGTCTTCATGGAACGCCATGACCTCAAGTTTGCAAGGATGGGGGGCACTCCAAACTTTTGAGTCAATACTGGTTCATCCGGAAAACAGCTCTGCCAGAAATTACAACCCGCTCGCCATCAGAGCGTTCCTCCTGGCATCGTCACCGACAGCCCGCAAGACGTGACGCCGCACGGGGCGGCGGACACCCGGCTAGCTCGAGCCCGGCCGCAACGGCGGATTGATCGGCACCCGACTCCACGGTGACACTCTTCAAGTTCAGATCGATGTCGACCTTCGCCTGCGGATCAATCGAGTGTATCACAACCAGCCGCGCTTTCGGCACCAGAGATAGGGCAATACGGCGGATGCCAGCATGGCACCGAGCGCGGCCGGGTAGCCCCAGGTCCATGTCAGCTCGGGCATGGTCTCGAAATTCATGCCGTAGATTGCGGCGATCAGGGTCGGCGGCAGAAGCACGACCGCGACGATCGAGAAGAACTTGACGATAGCGTTCTGCTCCACGCTGATGACGCCGAGCAGGGTATCGAGGACGAACTGGATGTTCTGGGCAACGAATGTTGCGTGATCCGTTACCGAAATGATGTCGCGACTCATGCTTCTCGCGCGCTCACGAAATTCGGGGTCGTCGAGTTCCGACTGGGTGAGCAGGTATCCGGTCATACGGCCCAGCGATACAAGGCTTTCACGGACTTTCGCGACCCGGCGGTGCAGCCGCTGGATTTCGGCCAGCACCCCCTCCAGTTCGGCGACCGTTCGGCGCTTCGAAGGTTGCTCGCTGAAGGGAAGCGATGACAGGGCCATGTCGTCGGCGGCATTCGCCGCACCTTCCAGCAACTCGGACGTGCGGTCCACCAGAGCCTCGATCAGACCTATCAACGCGCTCGTACTCGTGGGTTTGCGGTCTGTACGCTGAATCTCGGAAGCGCACAGGTCAAACGCCCGGCTCTGTTCATATCGGACGGTGACGAGGGTGTCGTTCTTCAGGATGAAGGCAACGCTGCTGGTCTGAGGCAGCGGCGTCTCTCCATGCACGACGATCTGCGCCGCCATGAACGTGGCACCATCCTCCCGATAGTGCCTGCTCGACGGTTCGTTTTTTTTGATATCCTCCTGGGTCGGGACGTCAATGCCGAGTACGTTTTCGACTTCGGCTTCTTCGTTCGCGGTTGGGGAAACAAGATCTAGCCATCTTGCTCTTCCATCGAGTTCAATTTCAGTAATCAATATGTGCTCCGAGCCGGTTGTCCATGACGTATTTAACCGTGTTCGAGGGCATGTGTATCCCTGTCATGGTGCCTTGCCGACTGTATCCATAGCGGACATTATCGAAAACTTTCTGCCCCCGGCAGAGCAGCGACGCCGTGTCGCTTACTGAGAAGATGGGGCAACAAATCCGTCAGCGGCTGGGGCGGGAGAAACGTATCCCAAGGGCAAGTGGCGGAGCGGACAGGACTTCCGACTAATTATAACCTGCGCTGGGTCGCAAATTGTTGATTTTTAGAAAAATATAGATTTGCCTCCGGCTTAACGGCCGGAGGCGGTGTTGCTGTCAGCCTATGGCAACTTTCGTCACCCTCCCGTTGCCCCGCACGAAGACGAGAGCAATCGCGCTTGCGAGCAGCCCGACAATCGCGGCACCGAAGAAGGCGGCACGATACCCGGACAGAGCGTCTACCGCCTCGTGCGGTGCGCCGGCGAGTTGCGACGCCGCGATCGAAACCATGACCGCGAGTCCGAGCGCCGATCCGACCTGGTAGGTCGTGTTGATAAGCCCGGAAGCGAGGCCAGTGCCCTCAGGAGCCACACCACCCATGCTGATCATGGTGACCGGAATGTAGGCGAGCGACATGCCCAGGGCCGCGATCAGCGACGCCGGAAGAACCGAGGCTAGGTAGGTTCCATCGGCGGGGATCGTCGCCAGTAGGCCAAGGGCACCGCTCATCGCCAACAGCCCCGTAACCATCACGGGTTTCACGCCAAATCGGACGATCAAAGGTCCCGTGAGCTTTACCATGAACACCATGATGACCAGCGTCATTGGCAGGAGAGCCAGGCCGGATCCGAATGCGGAGAGGTTGAGAGCCGACTGGAGGTAGAGGTTCAGGAAGAACCACAGCGGGATCCATGCTGCGCCGAGAAGCGCCATGACGAGGTTGCCAGCAGCAACGCCTGGCGCCCGGAACAGCCTCAGCGGAAGAAGCGGTGAACGCGACATCGCCTGAATGGTCAGGAACAGTGCGAGCAGACCGACGGCCCCGCCCAGAAGGGACAAGGTCTGAGGGACCAGCCAGCCAACCTGTTCACCCGTGACGATGGCGTAGACGGCCGCCACGATCGCGCCTGTGACGAGAGCAGAGTCCATTAGACCGATCTTGCCCCGTGTGCCGGGGATGGCGCGCAGAACAGCCGGACCTATGGCCAGTACGGCAAGGCCCAGCGGCACGTTCACAAGGAAGGTCCAGGTCCAGCTCATCCACTCGGTGATGACGCCGCCAAGGAATACGCCTGCTGTTCCGCCCGCTGCGGCGGAGGCGCCCCAAAAGCCGAACGCGCGGCCAAGCTCGGCCGGACGAGCGCCGAATAGGCGCATCAGAATGGAAAGGGCCGCCGGCGCGATCAGCGCCGCCCCCACACCCTGCAGAGCGCGCCCTGCGAGGAGCATGGACTGACTGTCGGCAAGTCCGGCAACCAGCGAGGCTGCGCTCAGGAGACCGAACCCCGCGAGGAAAACACGGCGCGCGCCGAACACGTCGGCAAGCTTGCCCCCAAGGAGAAGCAGACCGCCGAAGGCGATCACATAGGCGTTGAAGATCCAGCTCAGACCATCGTCGGTGAAACCGAGATCGGCTTGGATGGCGGGAAGCGCGACACCGATGATCGAGGTGTCGAGGATCACGATGAACTGCGCTGCGCACAAGAGCGCCAGCGCCTTCCACCGCGTGGGATCGGGATTGGGAAGTGACATCGGAGGAACTCCTTTGGTTGCGATTGGCCCGCTGCGATTCGTGCGGGTACCTCGCTTCCTCAGGGCTCCCATCATGGCAGGGTCAACGCCCCTCCCACCATGTTAGGGTGTGCGCCCCAGTAACTTTTCTAGGGAAGTGAGCGTCGCGCGTCCTTCGTGTTGACCCTCCCTGCCTTGGAGGCCTGAGAAGGGGATTCGTCGCAACTTCCATGTCGTGGAGAATCTCGATGACGCACGTCACCCACACCGCCGACCGCCCGTCCTTGATCGGACATCTTCTGCAACTCTTGAGAACCGCAACGCTCGAGCGCATGACCCTGCCCGAAGTCGAGGCCGATGAAATCGAAGAGCGCATCTTGCTTGAGTCGTATCTGGTCCGGACACCGCCACTTCTGTTCGCCGCTCCGAAACCGCCGATTTTGTGAAAGAAGACGCCGGTTATAGCCGTGAACAACCATGACCCATTGCGCGAAAAGCCTGTTGACCCTCCAATAGTGGGAGGGTGTAGAAGAGATTCGGAACCGGCATTGCCGGAAATGAATGGAGCCATGCCATGAATATCGGAGATGCCTCGAAGGCAACCGGCATTTCAGTGAAGATGCTGAGGTATTACGAAGAAATTGGCTTGGTCCGTGCCGCCCTGCGCAGTCTTTCGGGCTATCGTGTCTATTCCGACAAGAACATCGCAATGCTGCGCTTCGTGCGACGGGCCCGCGATCTCGGCTTCCAGGTGAAGCAGATTGCGGCGCTGCTGGACCTATGGCAGGACGGAAGCCGCGCCAGCGCCAACGTGAAGTCGCTGGCGATGGACCATGTCCGTGAATTGGAACAGCGGCGCCGAGAGCTAGACGAGATGATCGGTACGCTCGAACACCTGGCGCATTACTGCCACGGCGACGCGCGGCCCGATTGCCCGATTCTGACCGGCCTCAGCGCCGAAGAGGTGGTACCGCCGAAGGCAGTGCGTAAGAAATCGTCGCGCCGGGGCTTCGCGGTCGCTGGTTGACTTCAATCGGCTGACGGATGCGGATCGCGCCGACCCGGGCGGAACGCCATGAAGACATCTGAGAGCGATCGTGATCGGCAAGGTCTGGTCGACGCGAGTCGACCAAGCCCGTGCGGCCAAATACGAGGCATTCGCGCAGCACGTCTCGCTCCCCATGTTTCGTCGCCAGCCCGGATTCCAGGGCGTCAAGATATTGCGGCGGGGCGAGGTCTGCCTGCTGGGGACGCTATGGCGGGACGCGAAATCGCCTTCCCTGCCCGGTCGGAAATCAACGCCCAGACGGGCAGCGAGATTGTGGCGCGGGAGGTACTCTACATGAAAAGAAGGACTTGGCCACCTTCGACGCCCACCTGGTGGCGAACTTGCCATCCTGACCGGCACCGCGACACCGCCATGACAGCGCAATGGCCCTGCTGGCGTCCACCCGGGACAGCGTCCTTATGGCGCTTCCGACAATACCCAGGAATTGAAGGCGGTATCGCCATTGAGGCGAACACCACGGAGTGCCCAGAGCAATGAAGCCTCGTGGCACTCCGCTTTCGCCTGCCTCAGCCAGCCGCTGCGATGTCCCCGGTATCGAACTTGATCTCGGGCGTGAAGAACACGTCGGCATGCAGGTCATCGCGCTGAAGACCCAGTGCAAGCGCGGTCTCCGTCAGCGCGTCGATCATCGCCGGTGGCCCCGCCGTGTAGCACTTCCATCCGTCAAGGTCCGCAAGGTCGGCCCGGACCGCAGCATGCACGAAGCCTGCGCGCCGCAACGTCGCTGCGACGGGGGAAGACAGCACCGGCGTCAACGTCATGTCGCCATGCCGTTCGGCGAGTTCGGTCAGACGTTCAAGACCGTAAAGGTCGCGCTCATCCCGCCCGCCGATATAGACCCGGACCGGCCGTCGCATGCCCTGGGCGACCGCGCTCTCGAGGATCGAGAGGATAGGCGCTAGGCCGGAGCCGCCGGCGACGGCGAGGATCGGCCCGGTGTGTCCCAACCGCAGATGCGCTGACCCGCGCGGACCTTTCACGTGGACATGGTCGCCGACGTGGAGATGTTCGTGGATGGCACCCGAGGTTCGCCCGCCGGGAACGCGACGGACATGGAACTCCAGCTCCTGCGCACCCGGCGCATTCGCCATCGAGTAATCGCGAGCGGGTAGGCCGTCCAGTCGGAGGGTCGCATACTGACCGGGCGCGAAGTCGAGCGCCGGGCCAGCCCCCTTGAGACGCAGACGCAGGATATCATGGGTGAGCAGCCCGGCGTCCACGACCACGGCCTGCACCTCGCGAACGGCATGGCTGGCCGCCTCGTCCTCGTCCTTCAGCCAGACCACGCTCGCCAGTCCTATCGGTACGGCGCGGCAGGCAAGGATCAGTCCGCCATCGCGCTCATCGGACGTCAGGGCGAAGCGCGAGTGGTCGAGCAGATCGACCTCACCGCCGGAGAGACGCGACTTGCACGATCCGCAGCGCCCGGATTTGCAGCCGTGCGGATAATTGATGCCCTCGGCCAGTGCGGCCGATAGAATTGTCTGTCCGTCCGGCACCGCGATGGTCCGGCCGATGTTAAGAAGGGTGACGTCAGGCATTTCGCGATACTCCGTTGCAGGAAAGGGTGCACGCCGGGGCGCAGGGAACGATGCCGATGCCGCTCGCGGCGGCACAGGCACAGAGCGTTTCGGTGACGGAGGTCACCGCAACCGATGGGATGCGGTTCAGGACAAAGAGCGACAGTGCCGCCGAAAGCGCTGGCGCGATGAAAGCAAGCGACAGCGCCGGACTCATTCCGACTTCGACCTGCAGGGCACCGATGCCGAAGTACATGAGGCCCGCAAGCGCCGAGCCGATACCGAAGACCATGCCGGAGGCCGTCGCGCCCGAGCGCGGTGCGAAATCCTGTGCCGCGACGACAAGGATCGGAGTCGCGGCACAGCTCAGCGCACCGGCGGCGGAGAGCACGTAAGTAAAGCTAGTCGTCTCCGGCGACAGCGAGAGCAGGCCGAAGAAGGCGGGAACGCTGCCGGTCAGGACCGCCACCAGCAACCACTTGCGCGACAGCCGAACGGCCAGAACACCGACGCCGACACCGCCGACCGCTGCGGCGAGTGAAAATGTGCTGAGCGTACTGGCGATTGATGGATGGGTATCCGACAGGCCGTGGCGCTCCATCAGGAACAGGGGCAGTCCGTTCAGAACCGCCGTAACCGGAAGGAAGGCAAAAGCGGCTGCCAGAGTGATCAGGCCAACCGGTCCGACGATGAGGTTCCACTCGAAACGCCGAACTCCTGCCGATCGGGACTCGGGCCGGTCACCGCCGCGAGGGGCGAATGTCAGGATCGTCGCTGCGGCAAGAACCCCGGGCAGCAGCAGGACAAGGGGCAGTGCGGGGCCAGCCAGATCGCGCGCGGCCGCCAGCAGCGACGGCCCCGCCGCATATCCGAGCATACCGCCCGCGGCAAACAGGGCGACAGCGAGCTCCGGGCGCGACGTACCCCGCCGCACGAGCATCGAACCGGCCGGGTGGATCGCAGCCGAGCCGAACCCGGCGATCGCGACCAACACAAAGAGGACCTGCACGCTCGGCACCACCGCAAGGAGGCTCAGCAAGACCGCGCTGAACAGCACGCTGGCGGCGGTCACAGACACCTCGCCGAAGCGGTCCGAGAGCCTTCCGAGCAGCGGCCCGGGCAGCGATGCCGACAGCGCGAAGATCGCAACAAGACCTGCGAGCGTCGTCTCGTCAAGGCCGAGCTGGAAATGAAACATCGGCAGCAGCGCGGGCAGGAAGGCGGTGTAGGCGTCGTTGACCGTATGGCCAAGCGTGCCGAGGACAAGGTGTCGGCGTCCGGTATCGGAGCGCGACGCCGCGAGGGTCAGATCGGCCATTTCCCCGCCTCCTTGAGACGAGCTTCGATCCGGGGTTTCTGGTCCTCGAAGGTGCCGTAGGTGAACCAGTCGCCGATCTCGGTGATTGGGGCGACGCGCACGCCGAAGCGGCGCTTTGCATCGTCCATGACGGCCTGATCGGTCAGATCGCGTTCGACGTATTCGATGCCGAGGCGGCCGAGCCAAGCCTTGAGCGTGCGGCAGTCGGGGCATGTCGGCGTGGAATAGACGATGACTGTGCTGGTCATGGTTTGTCTCCTTGTCTTGGAATTGTTGGGGTTAGGAGAGCGTCCCCGGCCAGACCGGGGACGCCCGGCGCTCAATGCGCGGCGCTGGCGACGTCGGTCATCGGCGCGGCGAATCGGCGGAGCCGTAGCGCGTTGCCAAGGACGAAGACCGACGACAGCGCCATGGCCCCTGCCGCAAAGACCGGCGAGAGCAGGATGCCCGAGACCGGCCACAGTGCCCCGGCGGCAACCGGGATCAGCGCGGCGTTGTAGGCAAAAGCCCAGAACAGGTTCTGCCGGATGTTCCGCATCGTCGCCCGGCTGAGCGCGATAGCGTTCGGCACGCCCTTCAAACTGCCCGACATCAGCACCACGTCCGCCGCCTCGATGGCCACGTCCGTGCCGGTGCCGATGGCGAGACCCACGTCGGCCTCGGCCAGTGCCGGAGCGTCGTTGATGCCGTCACCGACAAAGGCGACCAGACCAAGCGCCTTCAGCCGCTTGATCGCCGCAACCTTGCCGTCGGGCAGCACCTCGGCCACCACCTCGTCGATCCCCAGCCGCCGCGCGATGGCTTCGGCGGTGCGGCGGTTGTCGCCGGTGATCATGGCGACCTTCAGCCCAAGCGCATGGAGTGCCCGGATCGCCTCCGGCGTGGTCTCTTTGATCGGGTCGGCCACGGCGATGATCGCCGCAAGACGCCCACCTACCGCGGCGTAGAGCGGCGACTTGCCCTCGTCGGCGAGGTGCGAGGCGGTATCGGCAAAGGCGCTGACATCATGGCCGAGCCTGGCCATGAACCGGTCGGCACCGATCTCGACGCGGATGCCGCCCGCCTCGGCGTTGACGCCGAAGCCGGTCACGCTCTCGAAGGATGCGAGCACGGGCAGGATCAGGCCCTCGGCCTCGGCCGCTTTGACGATTGCGCGGGCGATCGGATGCTCGGACTTCGCCTCGACAGCGGCGATGCGGGACAGAACGTCAGCGCGGTCGAACCCATCGGCCAGGACAAGGTCGGTCAGGGTCGGCTTCCCTTCGGTCAGCGTGCCGGTCTTGTCGAGCGCGACCACACGGGCGTCCTGCAGACCCTGCAGCGCATCGCCCTTACGGAAGAGGACGCCGAGTTCCGCACCGCGGCCTGTGCCGACCATGATCGAGGTCGGCGTGGCAAGGCCCATAGCACAGGGACAGGCGATGATCAGGACCGCGACCGCGTTCACGAGCCCGAAGGTCAGGGCAGGATCGGGCCCGAAGAACAACCAGACGCCGAAAGTCAGCGCGGCGAGGGTCATGACTGCCGGTACGAACCACATGGTGATCTTGTCCACCAGCCCCTGGATCGGCAGCTTGGAGCCCTGCGCCTCCTCGACCATGCGTATGATCTGCGCAAGCATCGTGTCGCCGCCGACGGCGGTGGCGCGGAAAGCGAAGGCGCCAGTCTGGTTGACAGTGCCGCCCGTGACCAGGGCGCCGGCCGATTTGGCGACCGGGATCGGCTCGCCGGTGATCATGCTCTCGTCGATCCAGCTCTCGCCCTCGATTACGTCGCCGTCCACGGGGACGCGCTCGCCGGGGCGCACCTCAACGATGTCGCCAAGGGCGACGTCCGAGATCTCGATCTCGGCGACGCTTTCGCCACGCCGTACGCGGGCGGTCTTCGCCTGCAAGCCGACAAGCCGCTTGATCGCCTCGGACGTGCGGCCCTTGGCCCGCGCCTCGAGGACGCGGCCAAGGAGGATAAGCGTCACGATGACCGCGGCTGCCTCATAGTAGACGTTCACCGTGCCCGGGGGCAGCAGCGCAGGGGCGAAGGTGGCGACCAGCGAATACGCATAGGCGGCGAGCGTTCCCACGGCGACGAGGCTGTTCATGTCGGGCGCGGCGCGCAGCAGCGCGGGGATTCCCTTCCGGTAGAACCGAATACCGGGGAACGCCAGCACCAGCGTGGTCAGCAAGAACTGGATCAGCCAGCTCGCCGTCAAGCCGATGGTCGAGGCGATCAGATGGTGCATTCCGGGGATGACATGGCTACCCATCTCAAGGACGAAGACCGGCAGAGTGAGGCCGGCCGCAATTGCCAGATCACGAGACAGGACACGACGCTCTTCTTCCTTCTGCGCCTCGGCCTCGGCATTTGCGGCACTGCTCCGATCGACCGCCCGTGCGTCGTAACCAACCTCTTCAACCACCCTGATCAGCGTGGCCACATCGACGCTGCCCATTACGGTCGCCCGTTCAGTGGCGAGGTTCACGGTGGCCTCGGTCACGCCAGGCACGGCGCGCAGCGCCCGCTCGACACGGCCCACGCAAGACGCACAGGTCATTCCGTCGATCGCGAGTTCCACTCTCGATGCCGTAACCGTATAGCCTGCATCCTCGACCGCGCGGATCAGATCTCCGCGCTTGACAGGTTCGGCGAGACGGACATCGGCCCTCTCGGTTGCAAGGTTGACACTGGCGTCTAGGACCCCAGGCACTGCTTTAAGGGCGCGTTCGACGCGGCCCACGCAAGAGGCGCAGGTCATGCCCTCGATGGGGAGTGAGACGGTCTCCCGGTTGAAACTGGTTGGCGCATTCATGGCTGATTCCCTTCGGATTCGTGGTGATGCGCCAAGACATGGGATCTCCCATGATGGGAGGGTCAAGCGAAGATTTTTCTCTTTCTGCGATCACGTGGCGCAGCCTTACGCGTGCGCTTTCCAATATCCGAAGCCACTGCAATTTCGGGCAAAAGCTGCCGCACAAAAATATCGCAAATCATCCCTTGACCCTCCAATGCTGGGAACGCCCAAGTCTTGTCTTGCCAATCAATCAAAGGAGGCAAACATGCAATTCCACATTAAAAACATGACCTGCTTCGGCTGTGCCCGGAGCGTGACCAAGGCGATCCAGTCGGTCGACCAAGGCGCGGTCGTCAAAGCTGACCCCGAGAACCGCCAGATCGACGTCGAAACCTCGGCCACGCGCGCCGAGATCGAGGCCGTTCTCGCCGAAGCGGGCTACCCCGGCACGCGCGATGCGACCTGAACCAGCATAAGGGCTTCGATCTCGACGTCACGTTCAATGTCAGGTTCGAACCCACCAACAATGGAGCAAACATAATGCAAGCCAACGACCTTCCAGTAACGTGGGACACCCGAATGCCCGCGAAATCGCAAGCCGGTCTATTTGGCCGATGGCGAGCGGCCAGACACCGCCGGAACACTCAGCGCGAACTTGCGGAGCTGCCCGACTACATCCTGTTCGACATCGGATTAACCCGCGGCAACCTCCGCCAATCCGATCGGGACAGAAGTGTCGGTTGAATGGACTCAAGTGGCCGGTCGCACGCGGGTCAAACCCGGGCTGGGCGAAAGCCTGCGGCGACCCATCAGCATTAGAAACGGGACCAGGTGTCCAGAGGAGACGACCATGACCACAGTTTCACGTCGCGGCTTTCTCGCCGCAAGTTCGGCGGTTTTTGGAGCCGCTTGCCTGCCGCGCGCTGGCATCGCGCAGGCCTCAGCACCGCTGCGCCTGTCCGCCACAACCCGCACGCTCGACATCGACGGTCGCGCGGCCACCGTTTTAGGGCTTTCCGGACCCTCCGGACAGGGGTTGATCCTGAACCCCGGACAGAGGTTCCGGGTCGATCTTGCCAACGATCTCGACGTCGACACGATCATCCACTGGCACGGCCAGATCCCGCCCAACGTGCAGGACGGCGTACCCGACATGCCGTTGCCCCTTCTGGCACCGGGAGAGACGCGGCCTTATGACTTCGAGGCGCGGCCTGGCACGCACTGGATGCACAGCCATGTGCCGGTGCAGGAGATGTCTCTGCTGGCCGCGCCCCTGATTGTGCGTCGGCCCGAGGATCTCGCCGCCGACAGGCAGGAAGTCGTGATGTTCCTGCACGACTTCTCGTTCCGCCCGGCCGCCGAGGTGCTGGCCGAAATTACCGCTAATATGACCGGTCACGACATGGAGGCGATGGGCGGGGAAGGCTCCGGGGGCAGCATGTCGGGCATGGACCATGGCGGCATGTCGATGGGCGACATGCAGATGGATGGCATGGCGATGGACGGGATGGCGATGGACCTGAACGACTTCGACTTCGACGCCTATCTTGCCAACGACCGCACCCTGTCGGACCCTGAGATCGTGCCGGTCGAGCGCGGCGGCCGTGTGCTTTTGCGGGTCATCAATGCCGCCGCCGCCACGAGCTTCTGGATCGACGCGGGCGAGGTGCCGGCGCGGCTTGTCGCAACCGACGGGCATGCGGTCGAGCCTGTGTCCGGGCGCCGCTTCGGTCTGGCCATGGGCCAGCGGCTCGACATCGAGCTTGACCTGCCCGGCGCCGGGGCGTTTCCGGTCTTCGCGCTGCGCGAGGGCGCACGCGAGCGGACCGGGCTGATCCTGGCCACGCCGGGGGCGGCGGTGGCGACGATCGGGTCGCTGGGTGACGCAAAGACACCTGCCTTTGACACCGACCTTGCGCAAGAGTTCATGCTCAAAGCCGCTGCCGCGCCGCTTCCCCCGCGTCCGGTTGACCGAAGGCACATGGTAATGCTTCAGGGCGCAATGATGCCCTATCGCTGGACCATCGACGGCCGCAGCTGGGGCAATCACAAGCCGCTCGAAGCGCGTTCGGGTGAGAGGGTGGAGTTCACGTTCCACAACATGTCGATGATGGGCCACCCGATGCACCTGCACGGCCATGTGTTCCAGGTGGTCAATGTCAATGGCAGAGCGATCAGAGGCGCCCTGCGAGACACCGTCTACATCCCGCCAATGGCTATGGTGACAGTGGCGCTGGATGCCGGCGAAGCGGCGCGATGGATGCTGCACTGCCACCACATACCGCATCTCGCGACTGGCATGATGAGCGAGTTCGCGATCTCCGCCTGAAAAACCTGCCTGCAAGCGACGGGTCGCCGCTACCCGGTTGCTAAACGTCTGCCCTGAAAAGTAATTGGGGGCAGGTTTTCCGAACTGGCCTCCAACCCCGCCGCCTCCGGGTGGCGGGCCCGGGCCCCGTTCACCTCATGACGATCAACGAGAAGGACTTGAGTTCCCGGCCGCCACCGATCTCTTGACGGCTCCTCGGCGATGAGGATGGCGACGCACGCGACAGCGCGTGCCCTCCAGGTCTACCGGAGTCGAGCCGGGACTCGCTTCTATGCCGCAGCCCGCGCGGCTTGATGGAGGTGGTGCAGGGTCAGAACGACGTTTCCTTTCTTCCGTCCTGTGTCGACGTAAGCATGCGCCGCCGCCGCGCACTCGAACAGGTAGCTGCGGTCGATGACCGGCCTGAAGTCGCCAGTTCGAGCCAGTTCTGCGAGATAGTTCATGTCCTCTGCCTTGGCCGATGCCACGCCGGCAATGACCTTCTTGCCGCTCGCCTTTGACGGACGCTCTAGGCCCAAGGTCTGTGCGAAAGATCCCAGGACGAGCAGCAGGCGACCACCCAACTTCAGCGCGTGCTCGCATCGAGCGAAGCTGGTCGTTCCGGTGGTGTCGAGGATGATGTCGTAGGTCTCCCTTTGGAGGGCGAAGTCCGCTTGGGTATAGTCAATGACCCGGTCAGCGCCGACCGAGCGAACAAGGTCGAGGTTGGTGGTACTGCAGACACCGGTTACGTCCGCACCGAAGTGCTTGGCGATCTGGACTGCCGCTGTGCCGACACTGCCCGAGGCGCCGACGATCAGGACCTTGTCCCCGCACTTGATGCCGCTCTTGTCGCGAAGGAAGCTCAGGGCTGTCGTGCCGCCGAAGGATAGGGCAGCCGCTTCGTCGAAGGACAAGCTGTTGGGCTTGAGCGCGATTAGGCCAACTTCGGATATGGTCCGATATTCTGCGTGGCTGCCAAAGCTGGCGCCCGGGAAGGCAAAGACCTCGTCACCCGCCTTGAAGCGCGTCACCCCCTTGCCGACCTCCTCTACCACACCCGCCAACTCGCCGCCCAAAGATCGGCTTACGTGGGCCGAATACCCCAAAGGCGATGCGACCCATGAACCCGAAGCCCGCCGGCATCTGGAGACTGCGCGCCCGCCAGTCCCCTGTTGTGACTGTCGTGGCATAAATGCGGATCAGAACCTCGTTGTCCCTGGGCGTAGGCTTTGGGACCACGGCGAGTTTGAGGACATCGGGAGGGCCGTAGCGGTAATAGACGATAGCGATCATTTCTTTGTCTCCTGACATGAGGGATTTCTTGACCGGCGCGCGGTAGGCTGGCGGCTGGACGAGTTCGAATGGACAGGGGCGCGACTGACGTGTGGCGCACCGGCCGACCCGGTACTATGCCGCGATCATCCGGCGCTGAGCCGCAATCATGGCGTCCGTGCCGCCGCCAGTGTCCTGTCCCGGGCCGCCGGACTGACTGCGTTAATCAGCAGCCGGACGGAACGGCCCAACTTGCTCACCAAGACGAGAACGAGCAGATCGTCTTTTGAAGAGCCTTCATCTTCCGGCGCAGTGTCACCTGGTGCGAACCCAATAAGCCCCCAGCGTCATCGACTCCTCGCAACCAGGAGACACAACAGGCCCAAGAGCGCTGCGATCGGGGGCATGGTCATTCGTTCTGGGAGGCTGGGCGAAATGAGGTCGACATGCCGACCCCAAGATCATCCGCAACCTGACGCCGTTAAAGCCCGCTGGTCAACGCGATCCGCACCGCGTCCTTGCGAAATTCATCCGTCTTGACTGTGCCCATGGTTCATCTCCTTTCCTGATGGCGTGGATGCCCCCTCCCGACGGCATCGCAATGTGCCACTATGATGAGTGTTGAAGCCACCACAGAAGGAAGGAGCATCCATGTCCGAAGTTACTATTATCGGTGTCGATCTGGCAAAGCGTGTTTTCCAGCTGCACGGTGCACATCATGACGGTTCCGTCGCGTTTCGCAAGAAGCTGTCACGAGGTCAGTTTCTCGCGTTCGTGTCACAGCAGCCCAAATGCGTACTTGCCATGGAGGCGTGTGCGACGGCCCATAGCTGGGGTCGGGAATTTGAGAAGTTAGGGCACAATGTGCGCCTGATCCCGCCAGCCTATGTGAAGCCGTTCGTCAAACGTCAAAAGAACGATGTGGCCGATGCAGAGGCCATCGTAGAGGCTGCAATGCGTCCAACCATGCGCTTTGTCACATTGAAGACGGAAGATCAGCAGGCCCGCGCCATGCTGTTTCGCACGCGGCAGATGTTCGTCGGCCAGCGCACCCAGATGATCAACGCCTTACGCGGCCACCTCGCCGAACATGGACTGG
>NZ_JBMERN010000080.1:0-17020 GCF_049310965.1 Loktanella sp. DJP18
GCAGCCCTTGCCACGAATATTAGTAAGCATGGCCTCATTCAGAATCTGGCAGGCTTGCGCGATGGCAGCGGCAAAGTCGGGATCGTGGCAGGTGGACGCCGCTACCGCGCCTTGGCGGACGACCCCCGGTTTAAGACCGTCACCGTCCGCATGGCCCCCGATCAGGCGACCGCCGCGTTTTGGGCGACGAGCGAGAACGCGCAGCGCGAGGACTTGCACCCCGCAGACGAAATCCGCGACTTCGGCGCGATGGAGAAGCGCGGCGCGAAGGTCGCAGATATCGCCGTCGCTTATGGCGTGACCGAGAAGCACGTTTACCGCCGCTTGGCGCTGTCCAATCTGCCCGCCACGGTGCTGGACGCTTTGAAGGACGGCAGCGTGAGCCTGTCCCAAGCCGCCGCGTTCACGATCAGCGACGACGAAGCCCTGACCTTGGAGGTGTTGGCCCTTCACATGGAGCAAATCGCCAAAGGCTACGGCGGGTTGAACGATTACACCATCAAGACCCGCCTGAAACCCGGCAGCGTCAAAGGCACCGACCGCCGCGCTGTATTTGTCGGAGAGGCAGACTACAGGACCGCAGGAGGCCGCATCGGTGGCGACCTGTTTGCCGACGTGACCAACTTTGACGACCCCGCCATTCTGGACGAGGTTTTCGCCGCCAAGCTGACCCAGACCGCCGCCGACTATCCCGCAGCACATGGCTGGAAATGGGCCGAGGCGATCACCGACAGCTACATCAGCTATCAATTCGATAAAGACCGCAAATTCGGCAAGGTCTATCCCGTCGAAGGCGAACTGACCGAGGCCGAGACCGCGCGTTACGACGCACTGGCGGAACTGGCGAACGGCGATGCACTGGACGAAGACGGCGCAACTGAGCTGGACGAAGACGGCGCAACTGAGCTGGACGCCTTGCAGACCAAGATGGACGGCGACTTTACCGACGCGCAGCGGGCCACAGCCGGTGTCGTGATCTATGTCACCACCGATGGCAGCGTGAAGGTCGAGGCCGGGTTCATCAAGGGAGAGGACAAGGCCGCAGCAGTCGAAGCAGGTATCTTGCAGCTGTCACGCCATGCCGAGAAAGAGGATGTCCCCAAGTCGGCAATCTCTGACACCTTGCGCGGCGATCTGGACCGGATTGGCACCGGCGCACGGCAGAACGCGATGCTGGACGATCCGAAACTGGCGCTTCACCTTCTGGCCTTTCAGCTTTGCGGAGCCATGGGATACGAGCGCGCTTACGGCATTCGCATGGACGACGTGCCGAACGTCCCGACCACGGAAACAGGCTATGTGCTGGACAAACGCCTGACGGTTTCGGACACCGACGACCGCAGCCCGATCAACCGCGATCATGCCGCCGAATTTGCCAAGTTTCGCAAGCGGGGCGATGCAAAGATCATGGACCTGTTGAACCGCTATCTGGTCGCGCACCTTAATAGGTGTTGCCGAACTTCGAGAGCCCGATATCACGGTTCAGTCTATGGGGGGCTTTTGTGGCATGGGCCAGCTCATGCGCCCAGACCCCATAGAAATGTCGCGGGTCCTGAAACTTCTCGATAGAAGGCATGAAAACTTTATCGACGGGCGGCAGATAATAGGCCTCGCCGCCTGCGAATACCGTGGTGATGTCGATGGCCTCGAAGAATGTCTGCATATGCGGGATGGGCTCAGCGGGGGGATGTTCGGGCGCTGGCTCGGGGTCTGGGTAGAAGCTTTTGGGCAAACCCTCGATCTGGCAGGCGTTGAACACGCGGTAGGATTTCTGGAAGCGGAAGATGCGGGCCTACTCGGAGCGAGCATCGCCGTCGCTGCGGTCGTCCTCGCCGCCCGCGTCTTTCCGGCTTTGTCCGTAATAGACGACGACAGACGACTTTTCGCCCTTGCGGACCTTTGCGTCCAACGCATTGGCCTGCGGCAGCGTCATCCAGAAGGGTGAACTGTGACCCGCCATCACGGTGCGCATGGTCAGCAGGAAGTTGTTGACCCCCTGGTAGGGCTCACCGCCCACGCGCAGCGGTTTTGTGCTGCCGCCAGCGATCCAGGGCTTGCGCCACCGCAGGACGCCGCGCTCGATGATGCGGATGATTTCGTTTGTGATGACCTCGGAGGCATACAATTTGGGCGTGCGGGATCGGGCCATGGCTGGCGTCCTTTCGAGTGTTGGTGAGAGGGAATGGTGATCAGATTGACTGACGGGGCCGCGGATCGTTGAGGATCCTCGCGCCGAGCCCTTCGACCTTGTCTATCTAGGTGGTCAGCAAGACAGAACTTCCAGGACCGCAAGGTTCAGGGTCGACCGATCCGTCCTGTGTCAGGCGCGGTAGGTTCGCGAAGGCAATCACATCGGTGACGGGCCGGATATCGATGAACGGGGTCCCTCGTGCGACCGCAAGAGCGGTCAATGGAAAGCGCTCGATCGGCGCGAGAGTCTAAACGGTGGTGCAACCGAGATGGAGGAACGTCCCGCCCTCTCCGCAGATCTTATGCGTGTTTGGCAATGACGCCGCCTGCTTCAGATAGCCGAGATCGCGCAGGACAGTCTCGCGGTCGAGCCGCTGCGCCTGCCCCGTCTGGCCAGTTCGGCGTAGTTCCTTGCGTCGCCACCATGAGGCAGAGGTCGCGCGCAACACGCGCAAGACACCTGTTTGCATGGGAATGACCTTCATTAGGAAAGACAGACCGGAACCCGGCCCGGACCCGTCCGAGGGACCCCAAAGGCCCTCATCCGTCAGTCACTAAACCTGAAGGACACTTTCTCTTTTTGGCGGGCAGAACCGACAGGGCTGGCAGTTTCTTCAAATATACGTCTCAGGCAGTGCTCAAAGCACCAAGACCTGCGGCATTTTCCAAGATGTGCGCGTTGCCGGGACATGGATTCTTTGGGAGAAACGCGGAGAGCACTGTCGCTGACTTGATATTCAGTAAGATTGCCGCTATGTAACGTCAAAATGACCGTATGGAGTAACGCTATGCACATCACAAACTTTGCAGAGGGCGGACAGTTTGAACCGCGCAAGATCGCAGCAGTACTACGCACCTCGGCAGAGGAGATCGCAATGACGGTTGGTCTTGGCAAAGATGCCATGCAGCGGCGCAGCCGTATCAGCTCGGATAAGACACAGCGCCGTTTGCGCGAACTTGTCGAGGTGCTCAATAAGGTCGAGCCACGGTTCGGGTCGGAACTGATGGCTTATGCCTGGTATCGTTCAGAGCCGCTGCCCGGGTTTGACGGCCAGACCGCGATGCAGTTGGTACAGGACGGTAAGGCGCAGCAGGTTCTCGAATACATAGACGCGGTCGACGCAGGCGTCTTCGCCTGATGCCTCTTACGGCTGGACGCTATGCAGGTCCTCTCTATCGCGCCCTCAACCCGGTCTATGCGCGAGAACCTCTCTCCGGGCGTGGCGCTGAACTTTATGGAGGGCGCTTCAATGCGAAGGGCACCCCGGCTCTCTACACCGCGCTCGATCCAACCACAGCGTTGCGCGAAGCAAACCAGGTCGGAAGCCTGCAGCCCACGATGCTTGTGTCCTACGCTGCCGATCTTGGCCCTATTTTTGATACCCGAGACGCAGACGTCGTTGCACAATACGGCATGACAAAAGGCGCGCTCGCAGACCCTGGATGGCGCGCAAGGATGCTCGATGGGCAAACTGTTCCGACGCAAGACTTTGCCGCCAGTCTCATCACTGACGGCTTTGTGGGCCTTCTGATCCGAAGCTTTGCTAAGGGCACATCGGCGGTAGACAACAACATTGTGCTGTGGCGCTGGACTGGGGAAGGATGCAGACTTGACGTTGTGGATGACGAAGGCCGACTGTCCCGGATGTAAGAAAGCTTGCTTAGCGCGCCACCATCCTGATGTTCAAAAAGACTCGTGTCGATTCTCTGATCACCGTGGTGTTGACGCTTTTCCGTATGGAGGTTGCTAAGTGTCGCCGTCATTGGCTTCCTTGGTAGTGGTCGGTAATGCCCATCTCGTTGCAAGTCTGCCATCACATTCCTTGCCTCATCATTGCGTCCAGGTAGGCGTTGGTATTCCTCACATGCCCTGTGCTGGTCCTCAGAAGCATCTCGTCGAGTGCAAGAAGAAGCCGTCCTGGGCCGTGTTCTCTGAGATGTTTTAAGATTTTGTCTTGTCTTATTCTTAGCAACTTTCCTACGTCTGCCAATATCCTTACAACCGATTGATGGTCTCTTGGCTCATTGGGGAAAAACTCCGACACGTTTTTTAGGTCTTTCCAAGCCATAGTGGTTGGGTCTCGTTGTTCCCGGTAATCAGAGATGGTGTGAGCACTTATCGCATCCCTTTTTATATTCAATCTTGTGGGTTCTACGTGCCGGACATTTTGTCCGTCGTCGCCGGACATTTCGTCGATCATCAGTGCGTGAGCGTCGTGGTTTCCGGCCGGAAACTCTTTGATTTCTACTCCGGTCAACTCTGCCAATTTCTTGATGAGTTCTATGATCTCTTCGGCTTTCAGAGTGGCACGCCGTAGCATGTTGCGCACTTTTTGGAGAAACGAGACTGTCTCCTCATCCTTTGCTTGACGCAGAGCTTCGACACGAAGAGCCAGTGCCTCGGCCTTAAGTGACCGTAGCTTTTCCTGATCGTCCACAAGCTGTTCTGCGTGTTCGGTGAGCTCTCTTTCCCGTTCAAACATTGGCTGCAAATCGAAGCCAAACGCATCTCTGATCAATCCACCGTAGCGAAGAGGGAACCGCTTCCGGGTTGCGCTATCCCTGCGGTGGATCAGCCCCGCATCCACGAGGTGTCCGATACACCGCCGGATCGTTCTCTCGTTTAGGCCGTTCGTTCGCTCCGACAAGGATGCGTTTGAGGGGAAAACGATGGTCATTGAAGCCGTTTGTCCAGCCTTTTTCGGCATGAAGCTGATCAAGGCCTGAAGCGTTACTAGATCATTTGGTGTTAGCCCGAGTTCTTTGCGAAGCACTCGGATCGGTTCGATGACCCTGTAAGGGTTTGTACTGAGTACAGAAGATCGTTCCGCCAAGGCGGGGGTGTGAGAAAATACCTGTCTCATGATGATTTTGACAGAAAAAGCATCCCCGTTCACCGCGAACGGTGTTGAAATCGATTCGCCTTCGGGGTATCAATCAGGTGTCGAAGCTAATTGAGGCCCTTCGGAAGCGTTGCTTTCGGGGGGTCTTTCCTTTTCTGACGTGTCCTCCTTTCTGCTCTGTTTTTGTTGTCTTTGGTCACGTGTCCTCGACGTCAAGATCCTCCGATGTCGGGGCGGCCAAATTTGTAAAATCGTCAGGATCGCCACTTGTGGGCTTCGGCAGGACGGTTTGGGTCCTATCCACCTCGTTGGTGTCGATTGTGGCACCCATACCCGCATTCTTGTCCGCCGCTCGCGCGCCAGCCAAAGCCGCTAAAGCGGCCTTCGGGTTCTCTGATATCCATGCATGAAGTCCGTTTTCACTGCTCTTAACGGTAATGACCACGTTCCTTTTGGTGATCTTTACAGAGCCGTAGTCTGTCGCGATCGCTGAGAGGGAAGGAGGTTTTTGCCTCCGCATTATTACCTCAAAGGTGGCGAATCGCTCGTCCGAACCGTTCCCGGCATCTTTGAATTTCAAAATTTCTGCCGCGAAGTTCTGGTTTCCGGCCGGAAACCCGAGGCTTTCGTAGGATTTCGCAGCCGCATACCAGCGATCACGACCAACCCCCGAGGCAGGTCCAATTGCTTCTATGATCTCTATGGGAATGCAGGATGTCACTTGCTTCATCCGGGCGAGGCCGGTGAGCTTAGCCCCGCCGCGCCGCGCCTTCTGGTCGATATTCAGGGCATCACAGACCAATCCTTCATCTTTCCCGGAATCGAGGAGAGAACGTGCGAATAGGGCCTTTTCGATCCAGCTAAGGTCCTTGCGGAAGCTGTTTTCTTGTCCCTGAGCAAGAATAGCCTGATCTTCATCGAGGGATCTGATCAGGGCCTTTGCTGGCTTTCCGATCAGGCGAAGCGCTGCGAGACGTCTACGCCCGTAGATTACCCTGTATCGGCGTCCTGCCGGGCTGATGAGTATTGGGATTAGCTGGCCTTGTTTCTCGATACTCTCGGCTAGTTCCCGGATCTCTTGCTCGTCATCTAGTGAAAGACGATCCTTGAACTCAGAGTCATCGATCAGATCCGTACTGATCTCCTGAATGGAAGATTGTGCTGCATCTTGAAGGGAACGGGCCATGCCGGAAAGGGCAGGGGCTCTGGACTGGGCTTGGGTGGAGGAAAAGGAGGGATCTTCCACTTTTTCCTCGTCGTCAGGAATGTCGAATGTAACTTTGCGGGCCATTATTTGCGCCCCCATGCGGTCCCGATAAGACCTTCAACCTCGTCAACGACCCCGTTGATGGATTCAATTGCCCTATCATAGGTCTGCCGGTGAAAATCGGATCTAGCAATTTCGTAGAGCGTCTGTTGGGTAAGGCCCGCATCCGAAACAGCAGAAGACTTCAGGAATGGCTGTGTGAGTACATCATCGGTGAACATTGTCCGAAGAAAAGCTGCCATCTGTGTTTGGGGCCCGTCATTCGGCTCAAAGCGTGTGATCAGGAAGCGCATGAAGTCCCAGTCTGGAGAAGCACCTACATCTGCGATTGTTGCCATTAGGCTGGACGTGAGCTGCAGGAACTGCGCCATAGAGGCCACATCAAGCATGCTCGGGATGACAGTCACGATCAGCGAAGTTGATGCAACCAAGGCAGAGAGTGTCGTAAATCCGAGCTGGGGAGGACAGTCGATGACGACAACGTCGTAGTCGGCTTCGACCTCATTTATGCACAGGGCAAGCCTCTGATAGAACGGCGGACGGATGTTGTTCCGAAGGGCATGTGCAGTTTCTGTTTCGAACTCGGACAAAAGCAAACCGGCCGGTGCCAGGTCAAGATTGTGGAAGTATGTCTTGAGCAAAATATCTCGGAAAGGGACGGGATCCTCATAGCGAAGGGCATCATAGACGGTTCCTACTTCAGGAAAATCTAGCTCCGGCCGGAAACCGAACATGGTGGTCATGGATGCCTGAGGGTCTAGGTCAATTGCCATGACTCGGTATCCATCTAGGGCCAGTTTTTGTGCTAGATGAATTGCCGTTGTCGTCTTGCCCGCTCCGCCTTTGAAATTGGCGATGGAGATGATCTGGATTTGCTCCCCATCTCGGCGGCGAGGTACGATGTGATGGAACTTCGTGCTTGACGCTGCAATCTCATGACGGGCGATGTCGATTTGCTCTGCCGTGTAGAACCTACGGCCGCGGGCGTCTGTCTCGATCTCGCCTAGATTGAGCCTGTCTTCGAAGAACATCTTCCGCAGAAAGTCTTGGCTGACCCCAAGGACTTGGGCAACCTCTGTTGAACTGAAACGCCGCAAGGCCTTTCGCTCATCCGGTAGAAAGGACTTGCGCATGTTCACATCGAGCGACTTACTCAGACGTGTTGCCATGGCCTGGATCTTTTGATCCATTCGAATCCGCTGCTCGTTCATGCTCGTCTCGCTGCCCGTGTTTCGGGTCTAATTTGAGAAAGAACGCGAAACCGCCCGAAACTGATGGCTTGCGTTCTTCTGGAAAAATGTCACTAAAAGCCTTGACGGGCAAGAGATTTCTCGGACACGGCGGTCTCGCAGAAAAAATACATATAATACAATAGCTTAAGTCGCCGCCTCCCTGCGTCTCAACAACTGCTTGTGGTGCCATGAGCGTGGTGACCCAAGATATACGCGATAACCATAGGGACCTTTCTCTACTTCTGAGCGAATCTGATTCCTAAAGGTCACTCAAGCAACCCCAGTTTCTCGGCCCGCTCCAATAGCATCTTGACCGATGACGGCTGCCAGCTCGTGCGACCACGCGGGGTACGTTCGCGCATCTCCAGCAGCCGATCACAGATCGCCTGAAGGGTGACGTCTGGATCCGCGCCCTTGATGGCGGCGACGATGGCGGGCAGGCGGTCGTCAGTTTCGCGACGTCCGGCACGTTGCAGCACCTCTGCGGGTAAAAAACCATCCCGTACATAAGTCTTAACGGCGCGCAGCAGGCGGCTTTGCGTCCAGCGTCTGGCCTCGGGTAAGGGGCCATTGACGATGCGCAGCACGTCTTCCCAAGCCATGTCGGGGCGAAGGCGGCGCACATGGGGCACCCAATATTGCGCCGTCTCGTTCAGCCGCTCCATGTATGCGTCCTGTCGCGCGAGCCGCACCTTGCGAAGAGCGGCCGGATCCCTGGCTCGCAGCCCAGGGTTCCCGCCCACGCGGCCCTTGGTGCGCGCGCTGGTAAGCCCGGCCTTGGTGCGTTCCCGGATCAGGGCGCGCTCAAACTCCGCCGCAGCGCCCAGGACCTGCAGCGTGAACTTGCCCTGAGGGGATGCGGTATCGATCGGATCCTCAATCGAGCGAAAGAAAGCGCCTTTGGCCTCAAGCCGCTCGACCACCTCGAGTAGATGCGAAAGCGATCGCGCCAATCGGTCGATGCGCACCACTACCAGCGTGTCGCCCTTGCCAATCCGTTCCAGCACCCGCGCCAGTACTGGCCGCGCGCGATTTCCGCCAGAGGCCTGTTCTTCATGGATCTCGATGCAGCCTGCGGATTTAAGGGCCTGCGACTGGGGCAGGGGGGTCTGCTCCTCGGTCGAAACGCGGGCATAGCCGATTAAAGGCATCAAAACAGGTTTTTTGCAGTTTCAGGTAGCGCTAATAAACGACCGATTGATGGCGGAAAATCGTTTTCCGGCGTTTGGTGCCGCCTTTTTTGCAAGTTCCGCATAGGCCGCGTGATGGAAAACCATTATCCGGAAGGGGGCAAGGCAGACCTTTGGGCTGGGTCTGCGGGCGCATTGAGGTGTTGCATGGATTTACGGTTGAGGGATTATTTCGATGTTGTCACCCTGCAACGCGGGAAAGATTATGCCCGTCGCGGTCTGGTCGCGGCGGTCGAGCCTCTGCCGGACAGGAGAATCCGGGGGCGTGTGTTGAATGGGCGCGGAAAAAGCTACCAGCAGCAGATTACCCTGAGCAGCAGCTTTGTGGACGGGATTTGCTCTTGCCCGGTGGGGCATAATTGCAAGCACGTGGTCGCTGTTTTGATGAAATGGGCGGAGCGCGATAATAGCTCCCCGCAACTGGCATCGCCGGTGCGAGGCTGGCTGACCCGCGTCAAGCAGCAGCCGACGGCCTTGGAGCCGCCTGAGACACGTCCCGAGGATTATCCGGACAACGTTAAGGAACGTCTGCTTTTTATCCTGATCCCGAATGAACCAATAGTCAGGGTTGATATTTACAAGGGCCGTATCAATGCCGCTGGCACGGGCCTGAACAAGGCAATCCGGCGCTATGATGCGCTGCATGCCCTACGCAGCAACGCGGCGGCGAAATTCATCCGACCGATCGATCTGGAGCTTCTTTCGGAACTGGCGCAGACGCGACTGTGGCAGACGCATTACAGCTACAGCTTGCCTGAAGAGTTCAGACCTATGGGCCGCGATGTCTTGGCGCTGATCCGGCGCTTGTGCGACACGGGTCGCTTCCTTCATGACAATGCGCCGGATGCGGAGCTGAGCTGGTCAGAAGCGTGTCCAGAGGCCAGACTGGCCTGGCGCTTGGCGGCGGACGGGCATCAGAGCCTGGGATTTGAGGACGCAGACGGCAGACAGTTGGAGTTGAGGGCGCTGGACGGGGCAGCGCTATGGGTGAACACCGCGCGTGGGCAGATCGGGGCGCTGGCACAGCCAGTGCAGATTGAGGCCCTGCAGCTTGTCCAAAGCGCTCCCCAAGTCGCGCCCGATGAGGCGGCGGCTCTGGCTGCGGAAATGCCCGCCACGCTCGCAGGGCTGGCCTTGCCGCCGCCGCATGTGGCGCGACAGATACGGCGCGCTGCCCATAATCGCATCGCTCGTCTGACGCTTGGAGCGGAGCGCGCGCGTGACGGCTATAGGCGTTGGGACAGCGTTTCTGTCACTCTGCCAACGCTGACATTGCGCTTTGTCTATGACGGGCAGGAGGTTTGGGAAGGCGACGGCGACCCCCGGGTCGTTGAAGACAACGAGGTTGTAACGCTGACGCGCGATCATCAATGGGAAGCTGCTTGCGTCATCCGGCTGATGGATGCAGGGGCGATACCCGTTGACAAGATGGACTATCTTTTGCCGAGCGATCGAATGCTGCAATGCGATTTCGTCTTCGCTGAGGAGGAGATGGGCGCAAAGAGCATGCACCTCCCGACTTCGCGCGATGGCCTCGAGTTTGCGTTTCGAACGCTGCCCGAGTTGCGGACCGAAGGTTGGGATATCATCGAAACATCAAAATGGCCCTTCCGTTTGAGCGATGAAGCCGCCGCGCTGACAGTTGCAACACAGGCTGAGGCGGGCGACGCATTCCAGGGCAATGATTGGTTCTCGTTGGGATTTCAGGCCGAGATCGGCGGCAAAGCAGTGGATGTTGCACCGCTGATCGCGGCCTTTCTTGAACAGGTGCGTGATGAAT
This sequence comes from Loktanella sp. DJP18, assembly GCF_049310965.1. Lineage (NCBI taxonomy): Bacteria > Pseudomonadati > Pseudomonadota > Alphaproteobacteria > Rhodobacterales > Roseobacteraceae > Loktanella > Loktanella sp. DJP18. Next base: position 10,503 of record NZ_JBMERN010000080.1, read on the forward strand.
GGGACGTCGTGCCAGACATCGACGTCCTGTCGCAGCATCTCTCTAACAGACCGGTTTACCTGAACCGGGGCAAGGCAGGCTACGTTCCGCTGGATCTCAGTCCGCTGGCGCCCCTACTCCATCTGGTGCTGACGCATTATGCCGAGTTGGGCGCGCTGCACCCGTCGGATGCCGATATCGCGCGGTTGGCAGAAGAGGCGCTGGCAGGCAGCTCGGTACGGTTCGCTGACAACGCCGGGATCATCCCACTGGCCCGCAGCCTGAAGGCCTTGGCGGAGGCCGAGTGTTTCGCTCCTCCAAAGGGATTGCGCGCGCAGTTGCGCTCGTATCAGGCCTATGGCTCCACTTGGATGGGCAGTTTGCTCGAAGCCGGGTTCGGCGGAGTTCTGGCGGATGATATGGGGCTGGGCAAGACACTTCAGGCGTTAACCCTCTTGCAGGCACGTTGCGAAGCAGGTGCAGTCGGTCCGACGCTTCTGATCGTACCGACCAGCCTGCTGCATGGCTGGCAGATGCAGGCTGCGCAATTCACACCGGATCTTCGCCTTGTGGTCCTGCACGGCACAGACCGTGCGGCGTTGCGCGAGGAAGCTCTGCGCGCCGATCTGGTCGTCACTACCTATCCGTTGCTGGCGCGTGATCAAGACTGGCTGACAGCGACAGATTGGCCTCTGGTGATCCTCGACGAAGCGCAAACCCTCAAGAACCCTGCCTCGCAAATGGCCAAGAGCCTGCGCAACATTCCTGCCAAGGGACGGCTGGCGCTGACCGGCACGCCACTGGAAAACTCGCTGCAAGACCTGTGGACGCTGATCGACTGGGTTAATCCGGGCCTTCTGGGGGACCGGAAAGGGTTTCAAAAACTGTTTAGGACCCCGATTGAAAAGCATGGTGATGCGGCTGCACAATCGCGTCTGAACCGTCGACTCCGGCCCTTCATGTTGCGCCGCACCAAAGAGCAGGTCGCAACCGAGCTACCTCCCAAGACCGAAATCCTGGAACGGGTGGATTTGTCAAAGGCGCAGCAAGCGCTTTATGAAACCGTACGCAGCACCATGGATGCCCGTGTGCGCGAGGCGATCAGCGCCCGTGGTCTGGCCGCAGCGCGAATTACCGTGCTCGACGCGCTGCTCAAGCTTAGGCAGGTGTGCTGCGACCCGGCGTTGGTCAAGACTGACGCGGCGCGCGCGGTGACGGACAGCGCAAAACGGGCGCGATTGCGTGAGTTGTTGGCCGAACTGGTGGCCGAGGGCCGCCGCGTTTTGGTGTTTTCGCAATTCGTTGAAATGCTGCGTCTGATCGAAGCGGATCTGGCCGCCGTCGGCATGCCCCATCTGACGTTGACGGGCCAGACGCAAAACCGTGCCGATGTACTGGAACGCTTTGCAAAAGGCACCGCACCGGTTTTCCTGCTCAGCCTGAAAGCGGGTGGTCTCGGGCTGACCCTCACAGAGGCGGATACGGTGATCCTCTATGACCCATGGTGGAACCCGGCGGTGGAGCGTCAGGCCATGGACCGCGCCCACCGCATAGGTCAGACGAGACCGGTATTCGTGCATCGTCTGGTCGCCGCAGGCACGGTAGAGGAAAAGATACTCGACATGCAGGCGCGCAAACAGGCACTGGCCGATGCCTTGTTCGACAAGGATGTGGCACAGAATAGCCTGTTGCTGGACGAGGCGACATTGCAAGATCTGTTTGCGCCGCTTGGGACGTGACAAGGTCCCATTGCCTCCACCCTGCGCCAAAGCACGCGAAAGAAATTCCGGCTTGAGGTGTTGTCGACCAAGCCTGGCCAACGCGCGGAAGGGCAGGGGGCTACAATCCTGCGGCCCTGGTCAGGTTTACCCGGAACCTGTCGCGGCGACGCTGGTAGCGACGGGTCATCTCCGCTGAGGCATGCCCGAGCTGCTTTTGCACATAGCGTTCGTCGACTTCCGCGGAGCTGGCCAGACCGGCGCGCAAGGAGTGGCCGGAAAACAGCGCCAGCCGGTCTTTCTCTGGCAGCTCCGACCGGATTCCGGCATCGAGGACCGTTCGCTTGATCAGCCGCGCAATGTGCTTGTCATTCAACCTTTTCTCAAGTGCGCGCTTGCCGTCGCGAGACGTGCGCACGAAGACCGGGCCGAAGTCGATCTTCGCAAAATGCAGCCAGTGCTCCAGCGCGTGCACCGGGCAGGTCTGGTCAGACGAGCCGCGCCCGATCTCGACCTCGCGCCAGCCGGTCTTGGCGTTCAGGACGAGCAGCGCGCCTTTGTCAAATACGTCGAACCAGCCGCCGCTGTCCGGTGTGTCGTCCTTGTGGACATCGATGCTGACGATCTCGGAGCGGCGCAGGCCGCCGGCGTATCCCAGCAGCAGGATCGCCCGATCCCGCAGGCCGCGCAGGTCGAAGGGCAGGGCGGCCACCATCGCGAGGATATCCTCGGCCAGGATCGCTTCCTTCTGCACGGGTGGGCGCGCGTGACGGCGTTTGATCCCAGCCAGCACCGTGGCGATGTGGCGGGTCTTGCGGTCGAGGGCAAAGCCGCGTTGCGCGTAGTTCCAGGCCAGCCCCGAGAGACGGCGCTCGATCGTGCTGACCGCCAGCGCAGGGGAGCCGCCCGAACCCGACGCGAGGTCCGCGAGGTAAAGCCCGATCATCTCTGGGGAGGGCGGCTGGGGGTCAGTGCCGCACTGGTCGTACCAGCCTTTCAGCCGGCACCAGCGGGTGAATTGCGCCCAGTCCTGCGCATAGGCCTTCCGCGTGTTGTCGGAGGCCGCGGCGCGCGCATAGTCGCGCGCGGTGTCGACCAGCCGGTCGAGCCTGCCGGAGCCGGCCACAAAGGACGGCAGGCTCAAGGCATCATCCTCTGGGCGATCTCTCTCGTCGTCTTCCTTGCGGGAAGGCCCGTTTGGCCGTCGTGAGCGCGATTTCTGGGTATTTTCTGACATGTCGCTGAGCCTACTCTTTTTACGTCCGATAATGCAAACTTATTGGACATAGCAGAGAGCTGCAAGCTGCGGCGGTTGTATGCGAATTTGATAGCCCTAAGCGCCGCCAATGGCTAAGCTATTTCCATGTTATCGTCCCGCATCCCACCTGAAAACTCGCCCTCGTTCCCGCGCCGCCTGCCGGCCTGGATCTCCTCTGCGCGGGCAGAGACCGCTGAAGATGCGGCCTTTCTGACTGGCGCGGCGCTCAGTGCGCTGCAGGTGGTGCTGGTGCAGCCTGACGTGCCGCATGCGTTGCTGCGGGAGCGCCGCGCACTTGCGGCGGCTGAGGCCAGTGTGATCCGCGCCGGGCGCCTGGAGCGCGCAGCCAATCTGCGCGATGAGGTGCACCTGCTGCGGCCCGGCGATCAGACTGGTCCGGCCGGCGCGGTATTTGCGCTGTGGCGGCAGGCCGTCGCAAGGCCGATTTCGGTGGGGACCCTACACGCCGTTCTGCCGGGGATCGCGGCCCCCGACATTGCGACCTGGCTGGACGCGGGGCAGGGCGCGCCGGTGGCCCGGGCCTGCGCCGTGTTTGAGGCTGTCAGGACGGTGCACCCCCGTGCCGAAGAGGCTGCGCTGATCCTGGCCGACGCTGTGCTGGCGCAGGCGATGGGAGGCAATACGATCATGCCGCTGCTCGGGGCGCATCTCACGGCGCGGGATCTGCGCACATCCGGTGCCGATCTCAGGGGGGCGGGGTATGCGGCGGTGCGCAAGGCGGCCGCGGAGACACTGGCGCTGTCGCAGGATCTGCGGGACCGCGCAGCGCAGCTGAAAGCCGTCGCGCCACAGCTCCGGGCGAAAGGCGCTGCGGCCGCGGTGGATCTGTTTTTGAGCCGCGATGCCCTCTCACCTTCCCTCGGCTTGACCAGTTCCGGGGTGGGGATGTCAGACCGCGCCGCGCGGCGCCTCTGTGACCGGCTCGTGGCGTTGAATGTGGTCCGCGAGCTCAGCGGCCGCGACACCTTTCGACTCTATGGCCTCTAATCGTGACTGATTTATCTGACTTTGACCGGGAACTTGAGGACCTGCCGACCGCCCTGCGCTGGCGGGAGTGGATGCGCCGGATCGAAGCCGTGCTCTTTGCGACAGCATCACCGGTCTCGCGTGCAAACCTGGCCCGGGTCGTCGGGCAGGGGGTGTCCGTCGATCTGCTGATCGATGACCTTGCCGCTGATCTGGCAGACCGGCCCTATGACATCGCCCGTGTCGCGGACGGTTGGATGCTGCGCACGCGCGCTGGCTACAGCGATGTTATTCGGGCCGCAGCCGATGTCGGGGGGCAAGGCTTGGACCTGAATGACTTCGACGTCGCGGTGCTCGCAGCGGTCGCCTATCATCAACCGATCACCCGTGACGGGCTGAAGGACATCTTTGGCAAAGAGATCAGCCGCGATCTGATCGGACGGCTGCATGCGCAGGATCTGATCGCAACCGGGCCGCGGGCCCCGCGGCGCGGCGCGCCCTATACCTTCGTGACGACAGAGCAGTTTTTGGTGCACTTCGGCTTGGAAAGCCTGCGCGATTTGCCAGATGCTGAGCAGTTGGCGGACGCTGGAATTGGACCCGAGGAGCCTTAATCGGGACTGTAAGTGATGAACTCTGGCGCAGTGATTCCAGAGTGCTGGACAGGTTTGTGCCGCCACGATATGCGACATGGGCGTCTACAGTGTCGCTATTCAATTTTGAGAGATGCCGAAGTCCTATGCAAGTTAGTGTTCGTGATAACAACGTCGATCAGGCGTTGCGTGCTCTCAAGAAAAAGCTTCAGCGTGAAGGCGTTTTCCGCGAAATGCGGCTCAAAGAACATTTTGAAAAGCCCTCCATACGCAAAGCACGTGAGAAGGCTGAAGGCATTAGCCGCCAGCGTAAGCTTGCGCGTAAAATGGCCGAGCGTGAGGGGCTGCTGTAAGACAGCAGTCCATGGAACTTGGCCATTAAATCCGATGGGCTCACATGCAGTCTTTTCCGACTTGTCGGCACTGCGATAGATAAAGTGCTATTTCTTGCCCGGTGACAGGTACCTCTGTCAGGCCGCCTGATCATGCAGGTTTGCTGAGTATCTCCGCGGTGTCAGGCATGTGCGCCAGGCTCGCACTGATCCGTTGTCGCCAGCGAGGACCGCGCGACACAGCATCTTCCAGCGCATCTGCGAGATCGCCAGGCCGATCTGCGGCCAAGATGGAAATCAGAAATGCGGCTTGACCGCGATCCTTTCGCGCCTCCGCTTGATCGGGCCCACCATGACGCCGATCGCCGACGATCAATTTATGAAGGGCAAACCGCTCGGGGTGCCGAATTTGCACCAAGACGCCCGACCGGTAGAGCGCAACAGCGCCGTCTTCGACCAAGAACGAGGCGAAGGCGCGCGATCCCGAGATGTCATCGACGAAGAAGGGCAACGAGTGGTTCTTCGGGATGAAGGCGCATGTCGGGCGTCGATGCGCAGAACGGTATCGCGCACAGCCTCGACACCACCGCGGCCAAGGTGCACGACAGCTAGGTTTGGGACGAACTGATGCACGGTGATGAAACGTCGGTTTGGGCCGACAAGGGCTATGTGAGCGCCGCACGCGAGGCTGCGTTCTCCGGGCCCGACAAGTTCTAAGGCGTCATGCGCAAGGCACCGAAAGGGGGCGCGCTTCATACCATCGACGACGACATCAACCGGATCATCGCCAAGGTGCGGGCGCGGGTTGAACATCCGTTCAGCGTGCCCAAGCGCCAGGTTGGTATCAGTGTTGCGCCGTCAAAGTCCGAACGTAAGGCTATCGCTACACCCATGGTCAAATCCTCCCAGACCCACCACCATAGATTCAGATTTTACCCGCTTTGGGAATCCTCCTCGAGAGTCAGGCTTTACGCCGGTTGGTATAAGACCCGCTATCGTGGACCTGCGAAGAACCGGGCTCAGTTCTTCACGCTGTTCGCGCTCGGCAACCTGTTCCTCGTCCGACGAAAACTGATGGAATGAGGTGGAGTCTGCCCAAAATCAGGTGTTGGGCGCCTCAGGACGGCAAATTTTGGCGTTTTGCGCAAAATCGCGCCCCTCCCGCACAATCAAAGCCTGATTGCTTCGAAACCGGCGCAGCGGAAGCGGTAGATCAGACGTTCCTAAAGTTATTGAATGAACAAAACAGAGATCAATAATTTCGGTTTTCTCAAAAAAATCCTTTGAGCTTCTAAGATCGTATCAATGTAATTGTAGAGAGGCAGTGAAGCCCTCAAGCAAAAGGAAGATACGAATATGAAAGCTTTGAACTTAGATACTGTTTGCAAGATCGCTTATCCTTTTTCGGAGAACAACTACCACGATGTCGCCGCACTTATTGCAACACTCGGATTGGCAGGAACTCTGAGTGAGGATGCTATCTTAATGCGTATTCCGGAGCATGCGCCCACTCATTCCGACAACATGCGCCCACCTGTTCCGGGGTATCCGCCCACCGGTGACGCGTTGCCGTGAGGCAGTGTGTTTCGGGTATCAGGTCTGAGGCGTTTCGTCATCCATTTTGGCGATGGTTTTCCGCATGGACTGCCCT
>NZ_JBMERN010000081.1:0-16979 GCF_049310965.1 Loktanella sp. DJP18
CGAAAGCGGAGCATCGCCCGTTCTCGCCTTCGAAAGGGCTGGTGTGAATTCTCGCCCCTGTTGTTGAGCCAACGGCCAGTTTCTTGTCGGTCCGCGTTGCCGATCTCTTTCATGGCAGCGCCATACGAACGCAGCTGGTCGGTGACGAGCACTTCAGCCTTGCCATGGCGCTTCATGGTTTTCCTCAGGAATTTCAACGCCGCTTTGCGGTTACGGCGCTTGGTCACAAAGCTTTCGAGCACCTCGCCCTCGTGGTCCACGGCCCGCCAAAGATAGTGCGTCTCGCCGTTGATCTTCACGAAAACCTCGTCCAGATGCCACTGCCAATGTGTCCGTGGCCGCATCCGGTCCACCCGTCTGCGGCGGATCTCGGCCGCAAACAAAGGGCCAAATCTATTCCACCAGAACCGAACGGTTTCATGGCTGATCTCGATGCCGCGTTCATGCAACAGATCCTCCACATTGCGGAGCGAAAGCGGGAACCGCACATACAGCATCACGGCCAGACGAATGATCTCTGGGGATGTCTTGAAGTACCGAAAGGGACTGTGTTTTGCCATTCCGAAACGCTACGGGACCGCCCTGCCCGCCTCAAGCAGGTTTCCTCTGACAGTGCCCCTGATGGCGTTCGACATCGCAAAGGCGTCAGGGTCGCGCCGCGCTGTCGCCAACGCATGTTCAATCCGGGCCATCACATCCTCCTCTGTCATGATGAACCCTAATCAACGCCACCAAATCTAACAAGTAAAATCACAATATAACATTATTTATGTTGATCACCTCAGAACGATGCTATATTCGCTTGCTATCGAATGGAGCGCCCGCATTGAAAGCCGAAAACAGACGACATAATATCGTGGAACTCCTGTTCGACGCCGGCACTGTCGCGCTGGATGATCTGGCGCGGCAGTTCGGAGTGTCCCAGATGACGATCCATCGCGACCTTGATGCGCTGGAAGCTGAAGGATTGCTGCGTAAGATCAGGGGCGGCGCCACGATCGAGGCTTCGGGCCATTTCGAGAGCGATTTCCGCTATCGGTCGCGCATGGCAGCCGAGGAAAAGCGCCAGATTGCCCGGCATGCCGCGGGCTTCATCGAACCGGGCACCAGTGTGATGGTCGATGACGGATCGACCTCACAGATGCTGCTACCGTTTCTGATCGAAAAGCGCCCCTTGACGGTCATCACCAATAACCTTGCCCTGATCCTCGGACTGGCGGGACAGGCCGGAATCGATCTGATCTCCCTCGGTGGGAATTATTCGCGCAAATTTAATGGCTTTTTCGGAGTATTGACCGAGAGGGCACTGGAAGGTATGCGCGCCGATACGGTCCTACTGTCAAGTTCCGCCATTGCCGGCCAGTTGGCATTCCATCAGGACCAAGAGGTGCTGGGCGTGAAGCGCCGGATGATCGCGTCCGCGGCGAAACGCTACCTGATGGTGGATCATCAGAAATTCGGGCGCACCGCGCTGCACCTGCTGGCGGACCTCACGTCCTTTGACGGTGTTGTCACGACGGATGTCCTTTCGGATGACAAGGCCAGGGCGCTGCAAGGCGCCGACATCAAACTGCATTTCGCAAATGGGGAAGCGGCATGACTGGCAAACAGGTCTGGATCGGCACAAGCTGGAAGATGAACAAGACGTTCGACGAGGCGCATGCCTTTGCCGATGGCCTGACACCCGAGGGCGATCAGCGCATCCAACGTTTCGTTATTCCGCCCTTTACGGTGCTGAAGATGGTGACGTCCCTGCTGGAGGACTCCGACGTGAAGGTCGGTGCGCAGAACATGCACTGGAATGATGCTGGCGCGTGGACGGGCGAAATCTCTCCCGTGATGTTGAAGGACTGCGATGCGCAGATCGTCGAACTGGGTCATTCGGAACGCCGCGCCCATTTTGGTGAGACGGACGAGACGGTGGGTCTGAAGACAGCCGCCGCCGTGCGTCACGGTCTGATCCCGCTGATCTGCATCGGCGAGACGAAAGCCGATCGCGACGGGGGCTGCGCCGACGCAGTTTTGGCGACACAAGTGCGCGGTGCCTTTGCCCGTTTGACCGGCGATCAGAAGGACGCGCAGATCCTGCTGGCCTACGAACCCGTCTGGGCCATCGGGGCGGGCGGCGAACCGGCGACGCCGGACTATGCCGATGCGCGGCATGCCGAGATTGCGCAGGTGGCGCGCGACTGCCTCGGGCGCGATGTGCCCTGCCTTTATGGCGGCAGCGTGAACTCGGACAATTGCGCCGACCTGATCACGCAGCCGCATATCGACGGGCTGTTCATCGGACGCTCTGCCTGGGCTGTGGACGGCTACAACAATATACTGGCGCGTTGCGCCGCTGTTTTGTAACGAAAGGAAATCTCATGAAACTCGCAATCGCAGGCGACAGCGCCGGTGCCCCCTTGGCCCGTGCGCTGGCCGATCACTTCACCGGGCAGGACGCTTATGAGGTGTCTGAACTGAGCACGCCGCCGTCCGGATCCGACGAATTCTACGCCCACCTGTCGGACCGGGTCTGCCAAGGCATCCTCGACGGCACCTTTGATCGTGCGATCCTGTGCTGCGGCACGGGGATCGGCGTGGCGCTGTCCGCCAACAAGGTGCCGGGCATCCGGGCGGCGCAGACGCATGACACCTATTCGGCTGGCAAGGCCGCCACGTCAAACAATGCGCAGGTCGTCACGATGGGCGCGCGGGTCGTCGGGGTGGAGCTGGCCAAGGATATCGCCACGGCCTACCTGACTGCGGAATTCGACCCGCAAGGCAAGTCGGCGGGCAATGTGCAGGCGATCGACGATCTGGACGCTAAATACAACGCGAAGGGCTGACGCCCTCAGGTCCGCCGCGCGCTGCGGCGGCGGGCCACAACGACCTCGATCCCGGCATCGCGCATGCGCGCGATCTGGTCCGCAGGCGCTGCGTCATCGGTGATCACCACATCCATCCGCGACAAAGGCGCGAGCGCATGGAGGGCACGGCGTTGGAACTTCGTGTGGTCGATCAGCAGGATGCGCCGCGCACTGGCCTCGCACATGGCGCGTTTGGTTTCGACCATGTCGGGGGACTGGTGAAAGACAATGTCATCGGTCACGGCCGCCATCGACATAAACACCGTATCGGCGCGCAGGCCCGCAATTTCTTGCGTCGTGATGCGGCCCATGAATGCGTTGCACCAATTGTGATATTGCCCACCCAGCCCCAACAGCGTCAGGTCGCGGTGGCCTTTCAACTGATTCATGAGGGTCAGTGCGTTGGTGATGATGGTCAGCGGCCCCTTGTCCGCCAGATGCGGCGCCATGTGCAACACGGTCGTTGAGTCGTCCATAAAGATCGCCTGCCCCGGCTCCACGAAAGCCAGCGCCGCCAACGCAATCGCCTCCTTCTCAGGGCCCTGCCGATTGGCACGATAGACGCCGCTCGCCTCGATCAGGCTGGTAGGCGCAGCAGAGACCGTTCCCCGCTCCTTGCGCAGCAGACCCCGCGCCGCAAGCTCGTCAATATCGCGGTGGGCGGTCATCAGGCTGATCGAAAAGCGGCTGGTCAGGTCGTCGATCTTCATGGACCCTTCGGCCATGACAGCTTCTGCGATCAGCTGCCGCCGTGCCAGCTGACGGGCCTGACGGCTGTCGCCAAGGATATCGTCAGAGGTCAGAAGCTTGGCAGCCATGACACTGTCATTGGTCATACGCTACCCTGCCCCATTCTGCTATGTTCCTTCAGCTATCCTGTTCTGCCGGAGGATGCATACTGCCGCGCCACCCCTGTCGGGAGGGACCAAAGGCGGCGCGGCAGTGACGCGACAGGGCGGCGGTCAGGCCGCCCTGCATCTTGGACCTTACTGATCCAGCGTGAACGGCGCGGAATACTTGTCCGCGTTGTCTTCGGTGATCAGCAGGTTGTCGAAAAGCTGCTTTTCCTGATCCACACCGGTTTCGCCGGTCTTGATGACGTTGTCGGCCTGGCGCACCGCCTCTGCCGCGAAAATGGCGACGGGCTGCAGGACGGTATAGGCCATCTCTCCGGCCTTGACCGCGTCCACCGCATCCGGCGAGCCATCAAAGCCACCGACGGTGACGCCGTCCAGCTTGCCGGCTTCCTTCAGCGCCGCGATGGCACCCAGCGCCATTTCGTCGTTGCCGCTGATGACACCCTTGATTTCCGGGTTGGCCTGCATCAGGGACTGCATCTTGTTGTAGCCCTGCGTGCGGTCCCAATTGGCGACCTCGGACCCGACCTGCACAAGATCGGGATACTGCGACAGCACCGTCTTGTAGCCATTGGACCGCGTGGCAGCGTTGTTGTCCGAGGGTGCGCCGAACAGCTCGACGTAGTTGCCGGTGTCGCCCAGCATCTCGACCCACTGCTGCGCACCGAGGGCGGCGCCCTGGGCGTTGTTGGACACCAGCTGCGCCTTGGCCAGACCGTCTTGGTTGATCTCGGCATTGACCAAGATTACGGGAATGCCCGCATCGACGGCCTTTTGCACGGCACCGATGGACCCGTCGGCGTTCGCCGGGTCAAGGATGATCGCCTTGGACTGGTTGGTGATCGCGGTGTCGATCAACGTGGATTCGGTGTTCGTGTCGCCGGTATGGGCGGCCACGGTGGCGGTATAGCCCATCTCCTCGGCGGTCTTCTTGGCGACCTCGCCTTCGGTGAACCAGTAGGGGTTCGCCGGATCGTTGACGATGATCGTGATCAGGCCGTTGTCCTGCGCCCAGGCGGAGCCTGCCAGCATGGACGACAGTGCGATGCCTGCCAGAAGGGTACGACGGGTAGTTTTCATCATGTTCTATCTCCCTGATTGAACTCTTGGTGTGCCGCGGATGCGGCGGGTCTTTCCGACGAGGCCTCAGGCCGTGGTAGCCTGCGGCGTCTTGGAAGGGGGTGTGCCAGTCGACTTGGGCGCTTTTTTCACGCGGCCCTGATACTGGATGGAATTGAGCAGCACGGCGAGGACTATGACAGCACCCGTAAAGACGGTCTGCCAGTAGGACGACACGCCGATGATCACGAGGCCGTCGGACAAAAAGCCGATGACAAACGCCCCCAGCAGCGTGCCGCGCACGGTGCCCCGCCCGCCGGACAGGGCGGCCCCACCGACGACGACCGCCGCGATGGCCGTCAGCTCGTAGGTGTTGCCCGCCGTGGGACCGGCAGAGGTCAGCTGCGACGACAGCACAAGGCCCGCGATGGAGGCGCACATGCCAGACAGCACATAGACCATGATCGTAGTGAACTTGACCGGGACGCCCGACAGCTCTGCCGCCCGGGCGTTGCCGCCGGTGGCATAGACCCTGCGGCCAAAGGCGCTGCGGGTCAGCATGACGCTGGCGATCACGGCAACGACGATCAGAATCAGCACGCCGATCGGCACGTCGAAAAGCCGATCGAAACCCAGCCAGCGGAACCCGGTGTTTCCCAGATCGGCAGAGCCGCTCAGATTGTTGAAGGTCAGACCGTTGGTCATCAGCAGCGCGAAACCGCGCGCGACGTAAAGCACACCCAGCGTCGCCACGAAGGCCGGCACCTTAAAGTAGGCGATCAGCACGCCGTTCACGAGGCCGACGAAGGCACCGAGGCAGAGCGTCAGGATCACGACGACCCAGATCGGCGGATAAACGATGACGCCCATGCTCTCAAAACTGACGCCCTGCATCAGAAAGCCCGCGACGACCCCCGACAAGCCCAGCGTCGACCCGACCGACAGATCGATGCCACCCGTCAGGATCACCAGCAGCATCCCGATCGCAAGCAGGCCATAAATCGCCACATGGCTGGACATGATCAGGAAGTTGCCGACGGTGAAATAGAATGGCGACAGCAATGAGAAGACGATGATGATCGCGATCAATGCAAAGAAGGCACGCCCCTCCAACAGAAGCTTGCCAAAGTCGAAACCGGAGCCGGTAGAGGTATTGGTGTCTGACATGGTTGTTTCTCTCCGCTTCAGTGCACGACTTCGCCGGAGGCGGCCATGATCTTGTCCTTGGTAACGTCCGGCCCGAACTCTGCCGCGATCTTGCCGCGTCGCATAACGACAATGCGGTGCGCGACGCTAAGGCATTCGCCAACCTCAGAGGTCGAGAAGATGACGGCGAGACCTTCGCGTGCGCGATCGGCCAGCAGGCGGAACACCTCTGCCTTGGCACCGATGTCGATGCCCCGACTGGGTTCGTCCAGCAGCAGCACGCGTGGATGCGTGGCCAGCATCTTGCCGATGACGACCTTCTGCTGGTTGCCGCCCGACAGCGACCCGATGGCGGCATCCCCTCCGGACGTCTTGACCGTTACGCGCTCGATCGAGTCGTCGACAAGCACCTTTTCGCGCTTGCGGGATGTGAAGGGTCCTGTGACGAATGCCTTGATGCTTGCGAGCGACATGTTCTGTCCGACCGACATGGTCTGCACCAGACCGTCGCGCTGACGATCCTCTGGCACCAGGGCCAGACCGCCAGCGATGCGATCCGCAATCGACAGTTTCGCCACGTCCTGACCGCGGAACAGGATCTGGCCCCCGTCGATGCCGGTGCGGCCGGCAACGGCCTCCAGCATCTCGGTGCGCCCTGCCCCCATCAGACCATAGATGCAGACGATTTCGCCGGCACGCACGCTCAGCGACAGGTCGTCGACGACGGCGTGACCGGCGGCATCGTGCACGGTGGCATTCTCAATCGCCAAGGCCACATCGCCAAACTCATATCCTATGGGCGGCGAGCCGAGGTCGAAGTTCTCGCCCACCATGTTGCGAACGATCCACTCCAAGTCGATCTCGCTGCGCGGGGCGCTGGCGGTCATCTCTCCGTCGCGCAGCACCACGGCGTGGTCTGTTATTTCAAGCGCCTCTTCAAGGTGATGAGATATATAGACGATTGACACGCCCCGCGCTGTCAGGTCGCGGATCACCTTGAACAGGACCTCGACCTCCGACGCGCTCAGCGCGCTGGTCGGCTCATCCATGATCAGGATCCGGCTGTTGACAGACAGGGCGCGGGCGATCTCGACGATCTGCTGCTGGCCCAGACGCAGGTCCTCGACCGGCGTCATCGGGTCGATGTCTTCTTCCAGCTCCAGCATCAACTCGCGCGTGCGCTCCGCCTCGCGCTTGAAATCGACGCCGCTGACGCCGCGGATTTCACGACCCATGAAAATATTGTCGCGCACGGACATATTGGGCGCCAGCGACAGCTCCTGATGGATGATCGAAATGCCCCGCGCCGTCGCATCACTGGCCGAGACAAAGCGAACCGGCGCACCGTCGAGGATGATCTGTCCGCTGGTCGGCGCCACGACGCCGGACAGGATCTTCATCAGCGTCGACTTGCCGGCCCCGTTTTCGCCGAAAAGCGTCGTGACCTGACCGCGATGAATATCGAACTCCACCCCTTTCAGCGCGTGGACGCTACCGTAGGACTTGGCGATGTTGCGTGCCGACAGGACGATGTCATCGTCGGCCTGTGTCTGGGCCACGGCGCTCATTGGACGTCGAACCGAACGGGGGTGACCAGCCACGACTTGGGGTTCACCAGATTGAAGACGCCCACGACCTGCACCGTCTTGCCGGTCAGAGCCGACTGGTCCAGGTCGGCCAGCACTTGGGTTTTGACCTCGTTGTTCAGCGCGGCCCCGGCATTCTGGTATTCGATCTGGTTGGTGAACTGGCCGAAGGTGATGTTGCCGGTCACGTCGCGCAGGTCGGTGCCGTTGATCGCGGGGCCGGTCTGAACGCGGATCAGGGGCGTATCGCCCATGCCTTCGACGGCGACAGGATAGATCCCCGACTTGCCTTCACCCACGATGCCGGTGAAAGACACCGCAAAAATCCCTCCGATGCTGGTCGGCGTGCCGTATTGCGTGATCGCGGCGGTCTTGTCGGCGGCAATCGCGTCAGCCAGCGTCTTGGCGTCGACGGCACGCTCGGTCACGGCGTCGCGGATGCCGGGGAACTCAGCTGCACCAAAGGCCTCGGGAGAGAAACCTGCGCTGCGGGCGTCCTGTTCGGACCCCATCGTGACGACGGTCGTGTCCCACGCCATTGTACTTAGAAGGACAATTGCGAGGGCTAACAGGACGAACATCTTTGCCCGTGACCGCTGGTGCAGCGGGCTTGCATCGGATTGCGCGCTCTGATGGCTCATGGCCGGCTCCTCACCCTGTTCTGATCGGTCGCCGAACTCCCCCCGGCTGCCGATCAAATCATCTCAATACGAATCTCTTCGTGATATGTTTATGTTATAATCTGGCCAAAACGTGAGGTATCTTTGGACATGTGTCAACATGTTTCATACGAAGTGATCGCAGCAGACAATCCTACAGCACGCCGCGACAGCTATCTTCTCGCCATAACTCTCTAATAATAAAGATACAGCCAATTTTAATATGCATCATCGGACAGACCTGAGGGGGACACGCCCTCGAACGAGTCACGACTCCAAAATCGGTATTATCACACAGAATGTGTGATCCTCTTGACGAGGAACGGTATAATGAAGATTATTGCATCAAGTGAAAATTGTTTCAACAGAAAGTGCATGATGCGTCAGGTCACCCAAAAGACCGAGGTGGACTCCAGCCTGGCGATTCGCGCCGCATGGCTGCACTTTACCGGTGGGTTGACTCAGGCCGAGGTCGCAACGCGCCTCGGCGTGTCCGGAATAAAGGCCCATCGCCTGATTGCGCAGGCCAGCCAGAGTGGTGCCGTGAAGATCACGGTCGAAGGCGAAATCTCGGGCTGTATGGATCTGGAGGATCGCCTGACCGACCGCTTTGGCCTGACCTTCTGTCAGGTGATCCCCGATCTAGGCGAAGCCGGCTTGCCGCTGCGCACCCTCGGTGTCGCCGGCGCGACCCTGCTGCGGCGCGAGATCGCCGCCCTGCCGGACGGGATTATCGGAGTAGGTCACGGCCGGACCCTAGCCGCCGCGATTTCAGCCATGCCCCGGATCGACGCGCCGACCGTGCGCTTCGTGTCGCTGCTTGGCGGCTTGACCCGCAACCTTGCGGCCAATCCGCACGACGTGATGCACCGCTTGGCGGAAAAGACCGGCGCGGACGCCTACGTCCTGCCGGTGCCCTTCATGGCGAACACGCCACAGGACCGCGCGGTGCTGCTGGCGCAGCGGGGTGTCGGGGATGTGGTCGAACTGGCCGCCAGGGCCGACCTACTGATCGTCGGCGTTGGGACCATAGCCCCCGATGCGCAGCTCGTCGCCAGCAAGATGGTGACCCCGGCCGAAATCGCAGAGGTGCAGCGAGCTGGTGCCGTGGGCGAGGTGCTGGGCCACTACTTTGACCGCGATGGCGCACCGGTCGAATCCTCGCTGGCCGCGCGCACCATTTCGCCGGATCTGGCCACGCTGCGCGGAAGGCGCATCATTGCGGTGGCAGGAGGCGCCGCGAAGGTCGCCGGATTGCGGGCGGTGCTGCGCAGCGGCTGTCTCAGCGGGCTGGTTACGGACGAGGCAACGGCACGGGCAATGCTGAACGACAAGAACGCGGACTAAAAGTTCGGCAAGGGAGTGGGACATGATGGGCGGCAAGGACATCCTGATCGGGATCGATGCGGGCACCTCGGTGATCAAGGCTGTGGCATTCGATCTGGGCGGCACCCAGATCGCTGCGGCAGCGGTCAAGAACACCTACGCAAGCGGCCCTGGCGGCTCTGCGACGCAGGCGCTGGACCGGACATGGCAAGATTGCGCGCAGGCCTTGCTGGGTCTGGGCGAAAAGGTTCCCGACCTCGCCCGCCGCACAGCGGCGCTGGCGGTCACGGGGCAAGGTGACGGGACCTGGCTGGTGGGCGCTCACAACGCGCCGGTGGGCGACGCCTGGATCTGGCTAGATGCCCGCGCCGCTCCGACGGTGGACCGACTCGCCGCCTTGCCCGCCGATGCAGCCCGTTTCGCGGCGACCGGCACAGGGTTGAACACCTGCCAACAAGGCGCGCAACTGGCACACATGGCAGCCTTCACCCCGGACATGCTGGACCGGGCAGAAGCAGCGTTGCACTGCAAGGACTGGCTTTACCTCAATCTGACTGGCGTGCGTGCGACGGACCCGTCAGAGGCGAGCTTTACCTTCGGCGACTTCCGGACCCGCGCCTATGATGACACGGTGATCGCGGCACTCGGCCTGACTGCCCACCGCCATCTGCTGCCGCCCATCGTGGATGGCACGCAAATCACCCATCCTCTGACCAATGCCGCCGCGCGACAGATCGGGCTGCTGCCCGGAACGCCGGTGTCTCTCGGCTATGTCGACATGGTCATGACCGCGTTGGGTGCCGGCGTCTATACCGGAGACGCCGGCGTCGGATGTTCGACCATCGGGTCTACTGGCGTGCACATGCGGGCGGTCCGATCCGAGGATTTCGTCGTCAACGATGCCCGCACCGGCTATGCCATCCTGCTGCCGGTGCCGGGAATGGTGACGCAGGTGCAGACCAACATGGCGGCGACGCTGAACCTAGACTGGGCGCTGGCGCTGGCGGGCGATCTTCTGGCCGAGTTCGGCACTACGGCAAACCACGCCGATCTTGTTGGCCATGTCGAGCGTTGGCTGGCGAACAGCACCCCCGGCGCACTGGTATATCACCCCTATATCTCTGATGCAGGCGAACGCGGGCCTTTCGTGAACGCGCAGGCCCGCGCCAGCCTGATTGGGCTGTCCGGCCAGCACCGCTTTGCCGATGTGCTGCGGGCAGTGGTTGAAGGCCTCGGGATGGCGACGCGCGATTGCTATGCAGCGATGGGCGACATGCCCCAGGAATTGCGGCTGACCGGCGGGGCCGCGCGGTCCAAGGCTCTGCGTCAGATTATATCCGCCGCCGTGGGCGCCCCGATCCGGGTGTCCGCGCGGGAAGAAGCCGGGGCCGCCGGGGCCGCGATGATGGCCGCTGTGGCGATCGGTGCATATCCAGACATGCGCGCCTGCATCGACGCATGGGTCGCACCACTGCTCGGCCCGTCAGAGGCACCGGATCCCACCCAATCCGCAACCTACGCGAACCTTTATCAATCCTACACCACAGCGCGCGACGCCCTGCCCCCGGTCTGGGACCAGATGGCCGCGCACAGAACAGGAGAACCCTCATGACAGATATCCCCATGATCGACCTTTTCGTCATCGGCGGCGGCATCAACGGGGCCGGCGTAGCGCGTGACGCGGCGGGGCGCGGCCTTAGCGTGGTGCTGTGTGAAAAGGACGATCTGGCCGAAGGCACCTCGTCCCGCTCTGGCAAGCTTGTGCATGGCGGGCTGCGCTACCTCGAATACTACGAATTCCGACTGGTCCGCGAGGCGTTGATCGAACGCGAGGTCCTGCTGCGCGCGGCCCCGCACATCATCTGGCCGATGCGCTTCGTCTTGCCCCATTCGCCTGATGACCGGCCCGCGTGGCTCGTGCGGCTGGGACTGTTCCTGTATGACAACCTTGGCGGGCGCAAGAAGCTGCCCGGCAGCCGCACCCTGGACCTGCGCCGGGATCCCGAAGGCGCGCCGATCCTGTCGAAATATACCAAAGGGTTTGAATATTCCGACTGCTGGGTGGACGACGCCCGCCTTGTCGTGCTGAACGCCGTCGATGCAGCCGAACGGGGCGCCACCGTGCTGACCCGCAGCGCCTGCACCTCTGCCCGGCGCGAGGATGGCGCCTGGACCGTCACCACCAAAAGCAGCACCACCGGCCAAGAACGGACGTTCCGCGCCAAGGTGCTGGTCAACGCCGCAGGGCCGTGGGTGACCGACGTGCTGACCCGCGTGGCCGGCGCCAACTCCAGCCGCAACGTGCGTCTGGTCAAGGGCAGCCACATCATCGTGCCGAAGTTCTGGGACGGGCAACAGGCATACTTGGTGCAAAACCACGACAAGCGCGTGATCTTCATCAACCCCTATGAGGGCGACAAGGCCCTGATCGGCACTACCGACATCCAATACGAAGGCCGGGCCGAGGACGTGGCCGCCGACGAGGCCGAGATCGCATACCTGCTGGCCGCCGTGAACCGCTATTTCAGGGAAAAACTGCGGCGCGAGGATGTGCTGAGCACCTTCTCGGGCGTGCGGCCCCTGTTCGACGACGGCCAGGGCAACCCCTCTGCCGTGACCCGCGACTACGTCTTCGATCTGGACGAGACCGGCGGCGCGCCGATGTTGAACATCTTCGGCGGCAAGATCACGACGTTCCGCGAGTTGGCGGAACGCGGCATGCACAAACTGGACAAGATTTTTCCCAAGATGGGCAAGGATTGGACCGAAACCGCCAGCCTGCCCGGCGGCGATATCGAGGACGCGGACTACGGGTTGTTCATCGAGAAGATGAAGGCTGACTACCCTTGGATGACCCGCGGATTGCGCAAGCACTACGGGCGTCTTTACGGATCCCGCATCGCGATGATTGCCGGGGACGCAACGGACCTGTCCGGCCTGGGGCGGCACTTCGGCGGCAACCTCTACGAGGCCGAAGCCCGTTATCTGGTGGACCACGAATGGGCGCTGCGGGCCGAGGATATCCTGTGGCGGCGCACCAAGCACCGGCTGCACCTGAGCGACGCCGAACAGCAGGCCTTCACCGACTGGTTCAACGCAGAATACCCGGAGATGGCCTGATGCCCCTGACCCTGTCACTGAACACCAACCCGCTGGTCAATCGCTTCGCCGACCCGGACGACTTGATCGACGCGGTCGCCCGCGATCTAAAAATCCGCGACCTACAATTGACGCACGAGTTCATCAACCCGTCCTGGCCTGCCCCCGTCATCCGCCGCCTGACCCGCCAGATGGACCGGGCACTGGACCGGACGGGGGTGCGCGTGACCTCGGGCATGACCGGGCCCTATGGACGGCTCAATCACTTCGGCCACCCGGACCGGGACGTGCGGCGCTATTACGTGGACTGGTTCAAGACGTTCGCCGACGTTACCGCTGATCTGGGCGGCACCTCTGTCGGCACGCAATTCGCCATCTTCACCTATCGCGACTTCGACGATGCGCAGCGGCGTGAAGACCTGATCCAGATCGCCATCGACTGCTGGGCAGAGGTGGCAGAGCACGGAAAAGCGGCGGGCCTCGACTACGTGTTCTGGGAACCGATGTCCGTGGGGCGCGAATTCGGCCCGTCGATCACAGACACGATGACCCTGCAGGACCGTCTGACCACCGCCGACATGGCGATCCCCATGTGGATGATGGCTGACATCGACCATGGCGACGTGACCTCGCCAAACCCTGACGACACCGATCCCTACGCCTGGGCGCGGGCAGTGCCGCAGGTCTCTCCGATCATCCACATCAAGCAGTCCAAGATGGACAAGGGCGGCCACCGCCCCTTTACCGCCGAACACAACGCCAATGGCCGCGTGCAGCCTGAACCGCTGCTGGCTGCCTTTGCCGAAGGTGGCGCTGCAGATAACGAGATCTGTTTGGAGCTGTCCTTCAAGGAACGCGAGCCCGACGATCGCAACGTGATACCCGCCATTGCCGAAAGCATTGCCTTTTGGGCCCCGCATATCGACACTGGCGCCGACGATCTGAAGTAAGGGGGCACGGCCCATGACCAAGACCAAGAAACTGATCAACGATCCGGACGACCTGATCGCGGAACTGATCGACGGCATGGTCGGTGCCCACCCGGACATCCTGCGACTGGAAGGCGACACGGGCCGCGCCATCGTCGCCGTCGACGGCTCGCGGGACGGCAAGGTCGGGATCGTCGTGGGTGGCGGATCGGGGCATGAGCCGCTCTTCTCGGGCTACGTCGGACGCGGATTGGCCGACGCCTGCGCGGTGGGCAACATCTTCGCCTCCCCCTCGCCCGACCAATGCGCCGATGCCGCGCGCAGCGCCGACGGCGGGGCGGGTGTGCTATTCCTTTATGGCAATTACACCGGCGACCTCATGAACTTCGACATGGCGGCCGAGGCGCTGGCCCATGACGGCGTCACGGCCCGCAGCGTGCTGGTGACAGACGACGTGGCATCAAGTGCCACCAAGGACCAACGCCGCGGCATCGCCGGCGACGTCTTCGTGTTCAAGATTGCCGGTGCCGCCGCCGACCTTGGGCGAAATATGGCGGCGGTCGAGCGCGCCGCCCGCCACGCCAATGCCCGCACGGCCAGCATGGGCGTGGCGCTTGGCCCCTGCTCCATGCCGCAGACCCGCACGCCGAACTTTCAGATCGGCGCGGACGAGATGGAAATCGGCATGGGCATCCACGGTGAGCCGGGCATCGCCCGCGTGCCGCTGGAAACCGCCGACCGGGTTGCCGACCGCCTGCTGAACCCGATCCTCGACGACCTTGCGCTTCACGACGGCGACCGCGTCGCGGTGCTGGTCAACGGCCTCGGGTCGACAGCGATGCTGGAGCTTTACCTGATCCACCGCCGGGTGCGTCAGGTCCTTGCAGAACGCGGGATCATCATCCACAGCAGCCGCGTCGGGGAATATGCGACCTCGCTGGAAATGGCAGGTGCTTCGGTCACGGTGCTGCATCTGGACGAGGATCTGACAACACTGTTAGACCATCCCTGCCGCACAGTGGCCCTGACCGTAGGCGAGACCACTACCCTCCCAGCGCGCCCCCGGAGACCCCGCACCACACGCACCGTACAAGCCGGGGTCGCTCAGGATCGCGCCACCCTGAAAGCCGACGGCCCCCTGACCCCCGCCCTTTTTCGGCGCATGATGCTGGCCGCAGCGGACGCCATTGCCGCCGACAAGGATCGCCTGTCGCAACTGGACGGCGCGATCGGCGACGGCGACCACGGCGTAACGATGGACATGGGCTTGGCCGCGATCCGCCCTGTGCTGGCAGCGGACGACGACCGCACGATCACCGAAATCTGCGCCGCCATGTCTCATGGGTTTCTGGAAGCCGTCGGTGCATCTGCGGGGCCGCTCTATGCCAGCGGTTTTTCCGCGGCCGGCGACGCCGTTGCGGACCGGTTGAACCTTGACGCGGGCGCCATGGCCGCCTGGATCGCCGGACTGGCATCGGGGATCGCAAAGCGCGGCGGTGCGCTGCCGGGTGAAAAGACGATGATCGACGCATGGCACCCGGCCGCCGCTGCGGCACTTGCGGTGGCCAAGAGCGCTGGCAGCCTCCGCGACGTGCTCGACGCTGCCGCAACGGCCGCCGGAACCGGGATGCTTGGCACGACCGACATGATCGCGACACGCGGCCGCGCCGCCAAGCTCGGTGACCGCGCCAAGGGCCACATTGACCCGGGCGCGGCCTCTGCCGTCACGATGCTGGACGCGATGTCAGCTGACGCGGGATAGGGCAGTCTGCCCGCCAACCCGCGCCGCCGCACGGGTCCTGCCGATCATCAGGGCTGCATTGGCCGCCTCACGCCCCTTCTGCACGAAATGTTCGCGGAAGATGCCGATGTGGTGCGCGGTGTCCTGAAAATGATGCGGCGTCAGCGAGACCGACAACACCGGCACGCCGGTCGCCATCCCGGCCTGCATCAATCCCGTGACCACCGCCTGTGCGACGAAGTCATGACGATAAATTCCACCGTCCACAACCAGGGCCGCACAAGCGATAGCATCGTATTTGCCGGTTTGCGCAAGGTCCTGCGCCATCAATGGCATCTCGAACGCACCGGGGACGTCAAAGACGTCGACCTCGGCCGCGTCGATGACCTCACAGAAGCCGGTCAGCGCCTGATCGACGATCTCGGCGTGCCAGTTGGCCTTGATGAAGGCATATTTGGGCTTTGGCATGGTTATCTCCTTTAAAGTTGCCGTCAGCCAAGGCGATCACATGCCACTTCAGCCGCGCAGGATGCACGACCTCAGACATATTCTCTTTCATCCGGACTATGACCGTCGGCCCGGGAATCGCACCCGATCTGCTTGACCCTCCACCGTGTGGCGAAGGCGCTCGCGGGCTTACGGACAAGTCCGCTTACCGCCGGTGGGGAATCTCACCCCGCCCTGAGAATGGAAGATAGATCTTCTAAAGAACAATCGGGTGCAAGACCCCTATTGGTGGCTTTGTCTCTTAACCACGTTCAATATGATCAGCATTTCGCGCTGTTACATAGGACCTTGCTGTTGTGTCTGGTTGTAAAGAAGTTTTCCACATGCATGTCACGGGGTATGGTCGAATCGCACTGCATTTTTCGGGCTTCTCATTTATGTTCAAGTCAAGCGGCATCTGGATACCTTTTGTCAAAACCTGAATGAATGAGCGCCCCGGATTTGGTTTCGGCGGCAGCCGGAGCAACACGTCATGGCGCGTGAACGGAAGAAGATTGCCGGACGGAAGGGGGCCCCTGATGGGGGCGCTCCTGACGTGCGTTTGGCAACTTCTTCCACGACACCCCTTGCCAAACCGCCCGCACGTTCTCAATCCCATGATCTGATCCGCGCCCTTGCCCGTGAACTGGCCCGTCAGGACCATGCGCGCGACGCGGACTGACCGGAACCGAGGGGACCACCATGACCAAGCTCAAGGCAGCCATCTAAGCACGTTTTTCGACGGACATGCAACGCGACGAGTCGATTGAAGATCAGGAACGCCTCTGCCGGGAGTATGCGGCACGCAACGGCATCGAGGTCGTGGCGGTCTATGCCGATCGTGCCATCTCTGGCGCAAGCATGATGCGCCCCGGCGTCCAGACCATGATGCGAGCCGCTGCGGTTGGAAAGTTCGATCTGGTGCTGGCCGAAGCGCTGGACCGGCTGTCACGCAACCAGGCCGACATCGCCAGTCTGTATCAGCGGCTGCAATTCCAGGGTTGCATGATCGAGACCGTTTCGGAGGGGAGCATCTCGGAGATGCACATCGGCCTGAAGGGCACGATGAACGCCATCCAGCTCAAGGACATCGCAGCCAAGACGCATCGTGGCCTGAAGGGCAACGCGCTCGCTGGCAAGAATGCCGGTGGAAAAGCATAGGGCTACAAATCTGTCCGGAAGTTCGATGCGGAAGGGTCGCCGATCCGCGGGGATCGTGTCATCGACACAGCAGAG
>NZ_JBMERN010000082.1:0-16663 GCF_049310965.1 Loktanella sp. DJP18
CCTTGGAAGCGTCGGCAGAGGTGGGCATGTGTCTTCTTTGGGGAAACACGATCGCAAACACCCCAGAGGGCATGATCAAATGACGGCGCGTTGCCGCCTGGTCGATTGTCTCATATCTTACCTGCGACTGCGTAGTGTTCAGTGCGAACGTGTCAGCGTCATCTTGATCGGCTTCAGATCGAAGACCACCACAGCGCCCATGCCGACAAAGCCGATCGCGAGATTGACCATCCAGCCGAGAAACGGAACGAAGTTCAGCAGTGGATCGGTGCACGGCCCTGGCACCGCGCGCCAACCGCCCGCGACGCGTCAATCCGGTTATCGTCGGGCTGCCCAGCCTTTGAAATAGGGTCCGCGCATGGAAAACGGCAGTTGCGCACCAAGCTTCAACGCATCTTCTGCCGACAGAAGGTCACGCAGGACGTGCAGGGAATCCAAGAACGCGTGATGTCGAGGTCAGCATCGCCCAACACGTAGTTTCGGTCGTTCTCGAACAGTTTTGACACGGTCGAGGCTCCTTTCGTTGCGTTCATTTGCAACGATTGGATGCCACGTCATGTGCTTGGCGGGGCAGTCCCCGATCATCTCGGGTCCGCGAAAGACGA
Source organism: Loktanella sp. DJP18 (assembly GCF_049310965.1). Taxonomy (NCBI): domain Bacteria; kingdom Pseudomonadati; phylum Pseudomonadota; class Alphaproteobacteria; order Rhodobacterales; family Roseobacteraceae; genus Loktanella; species Loktanella sp. DJP18. The sequence continues at coordinate 606 of NZ_JBMERN010000082.1, forward strand.
GGACCTCCCATGCATCTGGCACCTCGTTGGCTGCCTGCAGAAGTCGCGTCGACACTTGGTTCAGCGCTTCCTGCAGATCATCGTTCGCCGCAACCGGAGACGACCGCCGGATGTCTGCCCAGGCTTCCAGGCCCATCGCCTCGACCGTTTCGTCGGACACCAGATCGACGTCGTCGCATCCGGCCAGCAGCGGCAACGCCGCAACACCTGAAAGGCCGAGCATCGCGCGACGGTTTATCCGGCACTGGCACATCGGAGAGTTCCTCTTGGACAGAACAGCTGACCAACGAACGCGTCTCTTCAGCGTTTCGTTCCGGCGACTCTGGATGAGCGGTGTCGACGCAAGGTGACCGGCAAGATCCGCCTCACGGTGGATTGTCCATCTGTCCTCCAGCAAGGATCAGCACGGAAGGGCAGCACCATGACGATCCCTACGGGGCCAGAACGTAATGGTGACACGCACAGGACTGAAAAAGCGCGACAAGCATCGTGCGTTAGAAAGTCGAACAATTCGCCGAGAATGCCCTTTCGCTTCTTCTTGTGGTCATGTCCCTGATAATGGTGCCTGTGGTCTTTACTTTGTCACGGGACAGGTCATTGAGGTCGTAAGGCGACATCCAGATTTACGGAGCGTCGCCTTGGCCTGATCGATTTCCCAGTGGGCATTCTGCTGGGAGAGAACGATGGGTCGTCTCGAGAATGAGGCGCGGACGGAGATGACAGTATTGCTGAAGCAGGGCCACTCGCAGAGTTCGATGGCGCGATTACTGGGTGTAAGCGAAGAAGCGGTGCGGTATCACCGGCGACGGGATGCGGCCGGGGCGGTGGATGGGCGCACAGCGCAGGTGAGCACGGCGGCAGTGGTGGCCGACGCGATTGCGCACTGGCGCACCCAGCAGCCGGGCGGGCGGCTGGATGGCGACGCGCAATTGCTTAGCGCCGCGCGTCAAGTGGAAATGGCTCTGGCCTCAGGTTGACACCGTTATTGGCGCGGATTTCCCGTCCCCACGGCATCCACGCCCTCAACAAATCCGGAATGCGCAACTATTACCCTTTGAACAGATTGCGGTGTTGCGCAGGTTGGCAACGCAGATATTGGTTTGCTGCCTCAACCTGCCCACCAAGGGCGGCAGCGGCATGCCATGGCCAGCGCGGATCATAAAGAATAGTCCGGGCTAGTGCGATCATGTCGGCGTCACCATTGGCGATAATGGCCTCGGCATGACTTGGCTCGGTGATCATCCCGACGGCCACAACCGGGATGCTGACGGCTGCCTTGACGGCACGGGCCAGCGGCACCTGATACCCCGGCCCGACGGGTATCTTTTGATCCGGATGCAGCCCGGCGGATGACACATGGATCGCATCGACGCCGCGCGCCTCGGCCATCCGGGAAAACTCGACCGCCTCTTCCAGTGTAAAGCCACCATCAACCCAATCGGTGGCCGAAATACGCAGTGTGACAGGACGATCTGAGGTAAACGAAGCGCGGACGGTATCAAACACCTCCAGCGGAAAGCGTGCCCGGTTCTCCAGCGACCCACCGTACTGATCGTCGCGGTGGTTCGACAGTGGCGACAGAAATTCATGCAGCAGATAGCCATGCGCGACGTGAATCTGAACCGCGTCAAGACCCAGCCGGCCCGCGCGCAATGCCGCCGCTGCGAATGCATCGCGCACTTGGACAAGGCCCGCAGCATCCAGTGCTGTCGGGGTGGATGACCGCCCATCATAAGGCACGGCGGATGGGGCCTGCGTCTGCCAGCCATTGACATGATCGATGGGCAGGGGCGCTCCGCCCTGCCAGGGCACATCACACGAGGCCTTGCGCCCGGCATGGCTCAGCTGGATAGCGACCGGTATACGGCTGTAGCGTCGGATATGGTCAAGAACACGGGCCATCGCGGCCTCAGTTGCATCGTCATACAGACCGACGTCCCCATAGGTGATGCGCCCTTCCGGCGATACCGCGGACGCCTCTATGGTCAAAAGCCCGGCCCCGGATTGGGCAAGGTTTCCTAAATGCATCAGATGCCAATCGTTCATGCAGCCATCCTGGGCCGAATACTGACACATGGGCGCAACGACGATGCGATTGGCAAGTTCCAAGTGACGCAGCTTAAGCGGCGTGAAAAGGGCAGGCTGCGACATGGGGTCTCCGAACTTTGAATGGGCTGGGGGCCGTCTACAATGCTCCTTGCCTTGAGCAAAGTGTAACGGCGACGGTCATGCCAACACATAAAGTCCCTTGGGCCGACCTTCCAGACCGGCATTGCGCGGGGGAAGCTTTCCTGCCACCGCGACCACAGCGCGGCGGCGGCCCTTGGTGCGGATCAACCGCATGCCCCAAGTTTTGATATGTGATCCAGCCATCGTGCCCATCAGCAGCGCGTTCGCAGCGGCATAGAGAGTTGCTCGCACATCTCTGTCGGCGGCCTTTGAAATGCGGCTACAGGAACTCCCGGGCCTCCAGAAGCGGAACCAGTGCATGGGTCAAAACCTTGCCCATCTCGATCAGGGGTCGGACGATACCATCGAAACCGCCATACTTCACGGTCATCGGCAGGCGGATGCCAAAGATCTTCAGCAGACCGCGGACTTCGTTTGCGAGATCCATCGTCTTCTTGAGAAGTGCCTCGCGGGTGCTCAGTAACGCACGGACGCCGTGCCCTTCCCGGCTCTTTAAATGAACTGGACTGAACCAACCCGTGCGCAAGACCTGAGCGATATCACGCGCATCATTCCTGTCGGTTTTGCTCCGCTTGGCCGATAACGCCTGTTCCCTGCTCTGCAGGTAATAGCTTTCTGTTCAACATTGATGCACGCCTGCGAAAAATCAGCTTCTTAGACGACAGTTAAAACCACAACTGCTCTGCATGTTATTTTTCGGGGCGGAATGAACCAGCTTTCACCATCAATTTGTCCGGGCATGCGGGGCTGACGTCGACGAGGGCAGGGACAGTCGGAACTTACGAAACGTCACCGCAGACGGCTCCCGTCGGCGGCGAAAAGGTAACTCTTGGCCGTATCGAACCCGAGCCCCACGGTATCGCCGACGCTGGTCGGATGCTGGCCGAACATACGGATTGTGGCAACTTCATCGGGCCGGGTCTGCACGACGATATTCGTGTCGCCGCCTAGCCTTTCCACGTGGGTTACGGTCCCTTGCAGCGCACTGTCGGGGTCGAGTCGCAAATCCTCTGGCCGGATGCCGAGTTCCGCGCCCGCAGGGGCATCGTCCGGCGGGGTCAGAAAGTTCATCGCAGGTGCGCCGATAAACCCTGCGACGAATCGATTGGCAGGGTTGTTGTAAAGCTCCATCGGTGATCCGACCTGTTCGACGCGGCCGTCGCGCAGCACGACAATGCGATCGGCCAAGGTCATCGCCTCGGTCTGGTCGTGGGTCACGTAGATCATGGTGGCACCAAGGGCACGGTGCAGCTGCGCGATCTCGATCCTTGTATTCATGCGCAGTGCGGCGTCGAGGTTCGACAGTGGTTCGTCGAACAAGAACAGCTGTGGTTGGCGCACGATCGCGCGTCCGATGGCGACGCGCTGGCGCTGGCCACCGGACAGTTCCGCTGGCCGGCGGGTCAGGTAGGGGTCGAGGTTCAGGATCCGCACCGCCTCGGCCAGTCGTGTTGCGATGACGTCTTTGGGCGCGCGTTCCTGCTTCAGACCAAGCGTCATGTTGTCCGAGACGTTCAAGTGCGGGTAAAGGGCGTAACTCTGAAAAACCATTGCGATGCCACGCTTTGCGGGCGGCACGGAGTTGACGCGCTGGCCGGCAATTTCGACGGTGCCCGATGTGGCATCCTCCAGCCCCGCGATGACGCGCAACAATGTCGATTTCCCGCAGCCTGAGGGACCTACGAAGACGACAAATTCGCCTTTTTCCACGATCAGGTTGATGCCGTGAAGTACCTTGACGGTGCCGAACGCCTTGCTGACGCCGTCGAGTTTCAGGCTGGTGTCCGTCATGGGGTATCCTTGAGCGCGACGGGATAGCCCGTCCTGATGGAATGATCAGCGGCGAGGCAGATCGCCAGCGACTGCACCGCGTCGGACATGTGGCGCGCCAGGTTGGCGTCGGTCGCGATGGCACCCATCATCCACGCCTGTTCCGCGTCGCAAAGCGCCTGATGGCCCGGTTCGTCGGGCATGTCGATCAACGTGTCGCCGGTCAGTTGGTGGACCTTGATTGCGCCAACCTTCGTGTGGCCTTCCACGTCGTCGGACCTTCCGGTGTTGCCATCGGTGATCGACACGGCACCATTCGGCGAGACGATGTCCTTCACGAAACTCGCGGTCTCGGACATCATCGGGCCCCAGCCGGCCTCGTACCAGCCGACCGAACCATCGTCGAAGACGACTTGGAACTGGCCGTAGTTGTACATGCCCTCGGGCAGCTCGTCGGACAGGCGCAGACCCATGCCGTTGACGCGGACGGGCTGGGCGTCGGTGATCTGGCACATGACGTCGACGTAGTGCACGCCGCAATCGACGATGGGCGAGGTCGTCTGCATCAGCGCCTTGTGAGTGTCCCAAGTCGGACCGGTCGATTGCTGGTTCAGGTTCAGGCGAAAGACATAAGGCCCGCCAAGCCCCCGTGCCTCTGCGATCAGGCGCTGCCAGCTGGGGTGGTGGCGCAGGATGTAGCCGACGCCCAGCTTGCGGTTCATGCGTTTCGCCGCGGCCACGACACGGCGGGCGTCGGCGACGGTGGTAGCGAGGGGCTTTTCGACAAAGACATGGGCGCCTGCCTCCATCGCCGCTATGGCGTAGTCGGCGTGGCTGTCGGAATAGGTCGCGACGACGACAAGGTCGGGCTGCGTCTGAGCCAACGCCTCGGCGAAGTCAGTGAACAGGGGATAGCTTTGCAATGCGTCCGGCAGATCGATAGGTGAACGGTTCACCAGTCCGACGATCTGCGCGTCGGGATGATGGTGGTGGGCCAGCGCATGGCTGCGCCCCATGTTGCCCAGACCGGCGATGAGGATCTTCATTTGACGGCTCCCGATGTGATGCCGCGGATCAACTGACGCGAGAAGATGACGTAGAGGACCATGACCGGCAGGATCGCCAGCGATAGCGCCGAGAGGACGGCGTTCCAGTCCGTGACGAACTGGCCGATGAAGACCTGAGAGCCCAAGGTCAGCGTCTTGACCTCTTCGGAGGGTGCCAGGATCAGCGGAAACCACAAATCGTTCCAGATCGGGATCATGTTAAATACCGCGACTGTCGCCATCGCGGGGCGGACCAGCGGCAGGACGAGGCGGAAGAAGATCGCGTATTCCGAGAGCCCGTCGATCCGGCCTGCGTTCTTGAGATCGTCGGACACCTGTCGCATGAACTCCGACAGGATGAAGACAGCCAGCGGCAGACCCTGCGCCGTGTAGACGAGGATCAGGGCCCAGAGGGTGTTCACCAGCCCACTGGCCACCATCATCTGCAGGATCGCCACCGTACCGATTCGGATCGGAATCATGATGCCAAGCGCGAGGTAGAGGCCCATCAGCGTGTTGCCCCTGAAACGGTATTCAGCGAGCGCAAAGGCGGCCATCGCGCCAAAGAGCAGGATGAACGCCAGCGACACGACCGTCACGATCATCGAGTTTTGGAAGTAGCCGAAGAAGTCGCCCTGCTTCAGCACCGTCTGATAGCCGATCAGCGAAAAGCTGTCGGCGTCTGGGAAGGCAAGCGGTTCGCGAAAGATCGCCGTGCGGGCCTTGAAGCTGTTGATGATGATCACGAACACCGGGAATAGCGCGATCAGTGTGTAGGTGATCAGCGCCGCGTGAGCGGCCACTGTGTTGATTGGGTTGCGGCTGGCGGTACTCATAGCGGCCCTCAGAACTGGTAACGGCGTATGCGCGTCTGGATCCCGAAGAGATACAGGCACACACCGATCAGGATGACGCCGAACATCGCACTTGCGATGGCGGACCCCATGTAGGGGTCGCCCAGCTGCAGTTGAAATCCGAAGAAGGTGCGGTAGAGGAACGTACCGAGGATGTCGGAAGAGAAGTCGGGCCCCGCAAGTGCGCCCTGTGCGGCATAGATCAGGTCGAAGGCGTTGAAGTTCGCCACGAAGGTCAGGATCGAGACGATGCCGATAGATGGCAAGATCAGCGGTAGCTTAATCTTCCAGAATGCGCCCCAGCCGGTGATTCCGTCACATTCTGCGGCCTCCAGCACCTCGTCGGGGATCGAGAGCAAGGCGGCGTAGATCAACATCATCGGGATGCCGACGAACTGCCAGACCGAGATTAGCGCAAGGGTCGTAAGCGCAGAGCTTTCCTTGCCAAGCCACGGCGAGAAAAGGGATTTCAGGCCGACCGCATCCAGCATGTTGGGTGCGATACCCCAAATCGGTGAGAGGATCAGTTTCCACGCGAAACCGACGATGACAAAGGACAGTATCGTGGGGACGAAGATTGCGGTGCGGTAGACGCCAGAAAATCGCAGGCGGGGGTTCGACAGGATCGCGGCGAGGGCGATGCCGATTGGGTTCTGCACCGCCATGTGGAGCGCGAAGAACCAGCAGTTGTTGACCAGCGCGTTCCAGAACTGCCGCGACCAGTTGGGGTCGCCGAAAAGCGTCTTGAAATTGGCCAGCCCGACAAAGACCGCCCCGACATCGCCCTTGTTGAACAGTGCCAGCCGCAAGGTGTCGAACAGGGGAATGATCATGATGGCCGTATAGACCAGCACCGCAGGGGCCAGAAAGACGGCGATGTGCCAGCGTCTGCGGGGTCTGTCGGTCATGGCGGCCCTTCGGATGGATGGCCCGCCCCGGCAGGGTTGCCGGGGCCGGTTCGCTTACTCTGCGGGCTTGTACCACGTGTCGAGTCCGTCCTGCAGGCGCTTTCCGGCGTCCTGCGGCGTCTCCTCGCCCTTGATCACCTGTGCAGAAGCGTTCCAAGTCTCGTTTTCCAAGTTCGGGGTGCCGCGCGACAGGATCTGATAGGTGGACCGGATCGTCGACTTGCAGGTGTCGCGCCAGCTGATGAACTCCTGCGCCAGCGGGTCCTCCATCTCAACCGGATCATTGGACAGAGGGAAGAAGCCAGGCAGGGCGTTGGCGTAGAGCGATGCGAACTCGGGGCTCGCGACCCAGTCCAGAAAAGCCTTTGACTCTTTGGGGTGTTCGGTCGCCTTGTTCATGCCGATCGCGATGTCGACATGGTCCGAGATGTAGCAGTCGTCGCCCGCCGCAGGCACGGGTGGCGGGAAGGCCCCCATTTCGAAATCCGCGAGGCCGTTGAAGCCCGAGATTTCCCACGAGCCGGCGGGATAGATCGCGGCGCGGCCGAGGGTGAAAAGGTTCTGGCTGTCGGGGTAGGTCTGTGCCTCGAACCCGTCGCCAAGGTAGTCCTTCCAGCGAGCCAACTGCTCGAATGGCGCAACCCATTCTGCGTCGGTCAGCGTCTGCTCGCCTTTGATCAGGGCCATGCGGCCTTCCTCGCCCTTCCAGTAGTTCGGGCCTATGTTCTGATAGCCCATTGTGGCGGCTTCCCACTGGTCGTTCGTGCCCATCGCCATCGGGATGTAGGTGCCGTCTTCCTTGATCTTGTCGAGGACGGCAAAGAAGTCGTCGACGGTCTTCGGCACGTCCAGTCCCAATTCGGCGAAGGCGTCTTTGTTGTAGATGAAGCCGTGGATCACCGAGGCCATCGGCACGCAGAAGGTGGCGCTGCCGTCGTCGGTGGACCAGCCGGATTTCGCCACGTCGGAAAAGTTGGCCATGCCGGGCAGGGCGGACAGGTCCTCGAGCTTGCCACCGTCATAGAGGGCCAGCGACGCGTCGAAAGGGCGGCAGGTGATCAGGTCACCGGCGGACCCTGCGTCCAACTTGGAGTTCAGCACGGCGTTGTATTCTGCCGGGGCCGAGGGGGCGAAGTTCAGCTTGATGCCAGGATGGGATGCCTCGAAGGCGGGGATGATCTGGTCCTGCCAGATCGACAGGTCGTCGTTGCGCCAGCTTTCGATGGTCAGCGTGACGTCCTGCGCAAAGGCGGACCCCGCCAGCAGGGTCGAGGCCAGCAGCGTGGCGGTAAATGTGCGGTAGTTCATTGTCGTCTCCCAGGTGATAAAGGTGAGCGGCCCGTTCTAGCGGCCGTCTTGGTCGTGCAGGACCGCGAGCGCCGGGCGCAGGTGTCCGTGATGATGGGTCAGAAGGGCCGCGGCCGTGGAAAAGTCCGCGCCTGCTGCAATAAGACAGGCGGTTTTCGTGTCATAACGGGCGGCATTCAGGGATTGGGTCGCCATCGCCTCGCTGACGTGGGCAACGTCGGCCACGATCCGTGCCGCACGGCCCCGCAGCTTGGCGTTGTCGGCGCGCAGGTTGACCATGTCGCCGTCATGGACATGGCCCAGCCGCACGCCCGCAAGGGTCGAGATCATGTTTAGCGCCGCCTTTTGCGCGGTCCCGGCGCCCATGCGGGTCGATCCTGCCAGCACCTCTGGCGGGGTGGACAGGCAAATCGCGACGCTTGCGGCCTGCAGCAGAGGGGAGTCCGGATTGTTGGCGATGCTGATCACTGGCACACCCGCGGCGCGGGCGCGCGTGGCGGCGTCAACAGCCCAGCGGGTACTGCCGCTGGCAGAAATCGCGATTAGCAGGTCACCGGGGTGCAGGGTCATGGCGTTATCGGTCAGGTCTTCGGTGTCGCCGGCCATGTTGGCCCCTGTCGGAATGCCGCCGGCCATACGGATCACGATGCGGTCGGGGTCGATCCCGAAGGTGCCCGGCAGTTCGCTGCCATCGGCAAGTGCCATCAATCCCGACGATCCGGCGGCGGCATAGACCAGCCGCCCGGTGCCGCGCAGGGTTTCCGCCACCAAATCGGCTGCGGCGTCGAGGGCCGGCAAAACGTCGCGCAAAGTGGCAAGGCTTGCGATCTGGACGTCGATCATGCGAGTCAGCGCCGCTTGGCCGTCGAGACGGTCGATGGACGTCTGGGTGCTCATGCGGGCTTCGGTTCTGGGCAGGGCCATGTGACTCTCTCTTTTCGGTCAAGTAATACCTTTAAGATACCTCTTGTCCAGATTCATTGTGAGGATCTGCCGTATAGCCACAAATATCGCCGGATGCGTGTGGATTTAGGATTTTTCCGGGTCTAAAGGTATTGTAGAGGTATGGTATGACGCAGACGGAAACCCTTTACATTGGCGTGGATGGCGGTGGCACCGGCTGTCGGGTCGCCCTGTGGGATGCGGCGGGCCGGGTCCTCGCGCGCGCAGAGGGAGGGCCGTCGAACGTCACCTCGGATTTCGAAGGTGCCAGCGCCAATATCCTTGCAGCCCTGACGCAGATCGAGACGGCCGTGCCCGGTGGCACCAGGGCCGCGGTCGGTCATCTGGGGCTGGCGGGCGCAATTTCCGACGATGTCTGCGCGGCCATCGCAGCGCGGATGCCGATGGGGCGCTGCACCGTCACCGGCGACATGCCGACGACGGTCGCAGGCGCGCTGGGTCCGCAGGACGGCGTCGTGCTGGCGATTGGCACGGGCAGCTTTGTCGGGCTGAAGCGGGGGGGCGTCGTCACCTCCGTCGGCGGCTGGGGGTTGCAGGTGTCCGACAACGGCTCTGCCGCGTGGATCGGCCGCGCCGGCTTGGCCGCGACGCTGGAGGCGGTCGACGGACTGGTGCCCGTGGGACCGATGGCGCGGCAGCTGCTGGGCCGGTTTGATGATGATCCGAATGCCATCGTCCGCTTTGCCGCGACGGCGCGGCCTATAGATTATGGCACACTGGCGCCCGTCGTGCTGGATTCCGATGACCCTGCAGCGCGGGCCATCGTGGGGCAGGGTGCGGACTGGCTGGAACGGGCCCTCGTGGCGCTGGGGCATGACGACAGCCTGCCACTGTGCCTGATCGGCGGGCTGGGGCCGCGCTATCGCGATCTGCTGGCGGGGGATCGGCGGCGGTTCGTCGCGCCCGCCGGCACGGCGCTGGATGGCGCATTTCTGCTGGCACGGGGTGCCGCATGACGATCGCGGCCTTCCTTGCCCCGGACAAGTGGCAATCTGCCCGCAACGGTCCGCTCTATGCGCAGTTGTTCCAGCGTCTGACCGAGGCCGTGGCGCAGGGGCTGCTGCCGCCGGGCAGCACCCTGCCGCCGGAGCGCGAGATCGCGCAGCTGACGGCCCTGTCGCGCGTGACTGTGCGCCGCGCCGTGCAGATGCTGGTCCGCGACGGGCTCATCGTGCAAAAGCAAGGCTCGGGCTCTTTCGTGGCCGAAGTGCCCGCGCGGCTGGAGCAATCCATGTCGCGCCTGACCTCGTTTACCGAGGACATGGCCCGGCGGGGTTTGACCACGACGACGCGATGGCTGGGGCGCGGCATCCACGACCCCTCGCCCGACGAGGTCATCGCCCTTGGCCTGCGGCAGGAGGATCGCGTGTCACGTCTAGCCCGCCTGCGGTTGGCGGACACGCGGCCGCTGGCGATCGAGCGGGCCACCCTGCCGTTGGTGCTGCTACCCGATCCGGCCCGGGTGACGACGTCGCTTTACGCGGTACTGTCAGAGGGCGGTCACCACCCCGTGCGGGCGCTGCAGAAGATCTCTGCGGTGAACCTCGGTCCCGACGATGCGGCGCTGCTGCAGGTGTCGTTGGGCGAGGCCGGGCTGCGGATCGAACGGATATCCTACCTGGACGACGGCCGCGTGGCAGAGTTCACGCAGTCGATCTACCGGGGAGATGCCTACAACTTTGTCGCGGAATTGCGACTGACACAGGACTAGGGGGCCGACATGGCGCACCATACAAAGATGCATGGCGAAATCAGGGATATCCCGCGGGCGGTGGCACAGCTGCTGGCCGCCGGTGGCGATACGATGGCCGGGGCCGGGGCCGCGCTGCGTGACCGCGATCCGGCCTTTCTGACCACGGCGGCGCGGGGGTCTTCGGACCACGCGGCGACCTATTTCAAGTACGCGACAGAGATCCTGATGGGAGTGCCGGTGGCCTCCCTCGGCCCGTCGGTGTCGTCGATCTATGGCCGCCAGATGCGACTTGACCGCGGGGCCTGCGTCGCGGTGTCCCAGTCCGGACAAAGCCCCGACATCGTCGCCACGGCGGGCATGGCTTCGCGCGGCGGGGCGCTGACCTTTGCTCTGACGAACGAGGCAGCCTCGCCGCTCGCCGCCGCTTGCGACCGGACACTGCACCTGCACGCGGGTCCGGAACACAGCGTGGCCGCGACCAAGACCTTCGTGAACTCTTGCGTGGTCTCCCTGTGGTTGCTGGCGGAATGGGCGCAGGACAAGGCGTTGCTGGCGGCCCTGCACGACCTGCCTGAGGCGCTGTCGCAGGCCACGGCGCTTGACTGGCCAGAGGTGCGTGCAGCTCTGGAGACGCGCGCGTCGCTTTATTGCCTCGGTCGGGGTCCGGCCTATGCCATCGCGGGCGAGGCGGCGCTGAAATTCAAGGAAACCTGCTTGATGCACGCCGAGGCCTATTCCTCGGCCGAGGTACTGCACGGTCCGGTATCGCTGGTCAATCGGGGGTTCCCAGTGCTGGCCCTGTGTGCGGCGGATGCAGCAGAGGGGTCGCTGGCCGAGGCGGCGGACGCCATCGCAAAGAAGGGTGCCGCCGTCTTTGCAACGACGAACAAGGTGCGCCATGCGAAGGCCCTGCTCGTGGTGCGCACCGGTCATCCGCTGACGGATGGCGTCGCGTTGATCGCGACCTTCTATGCGATGGTCGAGAGGGTGGCCGTGGGCCGGGGGATCGACCCGGACACCCCGCGCCACCTGCGCAAGGTGACGGAAACCACATGACCCTGACCGCATACACTGGTTGCGACGTCCATGACGGTACGCGGCTGCACCCCGGAGCGGTGCTGTTGCTGGAGGATGGCATTTGCGCGGGGATCGGTGGACCGGTGCCAGAGGGGGCCACGGTCGTTGCCCTGACGGGCGGAACCCTCTGCCCCGGCTTCGTCGACCTGCAGGTGAACGGCGGCGGCGGCGTGATGTTCAACGACGCCGCCAGCGTGGAGACGCTGCGCACCATGGCCGCCGCTCACCGGGGGATGGGCACGACGGCCCTGCTGCCGACGCTGATCACCGACCAGCGCGAGGTCTCGCATGCCGCAATCGTAGCGGCGGTTGCGGCGGCGGACACGGTGCCGGGGATCATCGGGCTGCATCTGGAGGGACCGCATCTGTCGCTTGCCCGCAAGGGTGCGCATGATCCGGCGCTGATCCGGCCGCTCGACGACGACGACATGGTGATGCTCTGCGCATCGGCGGCGAAACTGCCGAACCTCATGCTGACGGTTGCTGCGGAAACCGTGACAACGGCGCAGATCGCGCAACTGACCGCCGCGGGGGTGATCGTGTCGCTGGGGCACTCGGACGCGGACTATGACACCTGCCAGGCGGCCTTTGCCGCGGGCGCACGCTGCACGACCCACCTGTTCAATGCCATGAGCGGTCTGGGCCACCGCGAGCCGGGATTGGTGGGAGCCACGTTGGACGGGTCGGGCGCTACGGGCCTGATCGTAGACGGTGTGCACGTGCATCCCGCCGCGATCCGGGCGGCGCTGCGGGCCAAGGCCACGGGGACCGTGTTCCTGGTCAGCGATGCGATGGCACCTGCAGGTACGGACCTTGACCGCTTTAACCTGAACGGGCGCGAGATCCACCGTCACGACGGTCGGCTGACGCTGGCCGACGGCACGCTGGCGGGGGCGGACCTGTCGCTGCCGCAGGCGATCGAAATCATGGTGAACCGTGTGCGCATAACGCTCGAACGGGCCATCTCAATGGCGACCGCCGCACCCGCCAGCGTGTTGCGTCAAGCCGGGTCTGCGGGCCATCTGCGGGTCGGTGCCTCTTGCGAGGTCGTGCATCTTGCAGCGGACCTGACGCAGGCCCATTCGCTTGTGACCTGAGAGCACGGCGCTATGACGTGGCCATCGAAGACGTCGGTTATGGTGGAGTTTGCACACTTCAACCACGCACGGATGGAGACCCCGATGACCGATTCCAATATGGCCCTGATCGAGCTGCTGCAAAAGCACGACGAGGGCGATTATCTGACAGCTGTGTCCGAGGCCGTGCTTCAGACGCTGATGGAGCATGACGTTGACGGCATGATTGGCGCTGGCCGCTATGAGCGCGGAGAAGGTCGCCAGACCTACCGCAACGGCTATCGTGACCGCGAACTCAAGACCCGGATGGGGGCATTGAACTTGCGGGTTCCAAAGCTGCGGACGGGATCATTTTTCCGGGCTTCCTCGAGCTGCGTCGGACCTCCGAGAAGGCCTTGGTGGCAGTCATTCAGGAAGCCTGGATTGGCGGCGTCTCGACCCGCAAGGTCGACGACCTTGTTCAGGCTATGGGGCTGTCGGGCATCTCCAAGAGCACGGGGTCGAAGCTATGCAAGGACATTGACGAACGTGTGCATGAGTTCCTTGATCGGCCACTCACTGGCGAATGGCTCTATCTGTGGCTCGACGCGACCTATCTGAAGGTGCGGCAGGGCGGCAGGATCATATCGGTCGCGGCCATAATCGCTGTGGCCGTGAACACAGACGGGCGGCGTGAGATCATTGGCCTGACCGTGGGACCGTCAGAGGCTGAGACCTTCTGGACCGAGTTCCTGCGCAGTCTCAAAAGCCGCGGGCTGGAGGGTCTCAAGCTGGTGATCTCCGATGCGCATTCCGGCCTGAAAGCCGCGATCGCGCGGGTCTTCGATGCGACATGGCAGCGCTGCCGCGTCCACTGGATGCGCAATGCCCTCGCCCAAGTGCCCAAGGGCCAACACACTGTCGTTGCCGCGGCAATCCGGCAGGCCTTCAACCAGCCCGACCAGAAAGGCGCACAGGAGGTCTGGCGCCATGTCGCGGACCAGTTGCGCCCCCGCTGGCCAAAGCTCGCTACACTGATGGATGAAAGCGAGTCCGATGTTCTGGCCTAAATGGCCTTCCCGGCCCAGCACCGCACCAAGCTACACGGCACGAACCCACTTGAGCGCCTGAACAAGGAGGTGAAGCGCCGGGCCGATGTCGTGGGGATCTTTCCAAACGAGGAGTCGATCATCCGCCTGATCGGCGCGGTGCTCTTCGAGCAGAACGACGACTGGCAGGGCCAGCACCGCTACATGCAGGTGGAGGCATTCAGCCTCATCGACGCCGCTCAGATCGACCCACTTCTCAGCATCTCAACACACGCCGCCTGAGCGATGTCCGCGAATGGCCATACCCGAATTTACACCAGCTTGAAGGACGCTACCGAGGAACGCCGTTTAGGGTAGCTTGTGATCGACCAAATTAATGACGCGATAGGGGGTAAGCTCGTGGGCCTATCAGATCGCGCTCATCAGGCACGCCGAAAGTGACACGGCATTGCCGCCTGCTATGTAGGCAAGCAAGATCTGTTGCCAGTCCGCACCCATGAAACCTGCAATAACGGCAACAAATATGCCAGTCAGTATACCAAGCGTGAGGTTGAGGATTACCATAGCGCCAGTCTATCCATCAGATTGTTTCCGAGTCATCAACAATATCAGGACGATTTAATGTTTCCGTGCGGGTCGAGTAGTAAAAAGATCACTATTATAAGGCCTGTGGCGTACCCATCAAATGGGTTTCTCATGCTAGATGCCCGGACCAGAACGCGCCATTTCCATAAGTGACGAGGCGCATCCGCGTGGAGCCGATCAAACCCAGATGCATGGCCTGAAGGGTCAACTCGATCCCGGCAATCACCGAAAAAAGTGCCAGAACCTCGAACGTCAGGCACCCTGTGGTGGCAGTAGCAGACAATATCAGCGAAGTCCTGCCATCATTCCCATTGCGGACCTCAATGATGGCTTTGACGTGCTGGCGGCAAGACGGTCAAGTCACTAGGTGGGATTAGTATCAATCTGCCAAGCGGGCAGATCAGTAGCCGGTGCCACGCACCACGACGGCTACCGTCGCAGACAGGATCTTAAAGTCAGTCGAAAGTGACAGATCCCGATTATAGCGAGTGTCGTAAAAGGCACGATCCGCGAATGCGGTATTGTTACGGTCAGAGATTTGCCAGTAACCGGTGATGCCCGGACGCAGTTCGTAATAGGCTGTTCCGGGATACTTGGCTTCTTGTTCTGATAGCATGGGACGCGGACCGACAAGACTCATCTCGCCCTTCAGAACATTGAATAATTGCGGCAGTTCATCCAGCGATGACTTGCGAAGAAAGCGGCCAAAGGGGGTGATCCGCGGATCGACCTTCAGTTTCTGTGACCCTTCCCACTCTGCATTGGCCAAGGGATCAGTTCGAAGGTGCTGTATCAATAGATCGTCCGCGTTGGCCACCATCGTTCGTATTTTCCAGATGCGATAGATTTTACCACCAAGTCCGATGCGGTTTTGAAAGTAAAATGCCGGACCACCGCTGCAGCGGATGATGAACGCCAAGACAAGGATGGTAGGCAAAGTGAACGGCATGCTGAACAGAACGATAACCGTGTCGATCGTTCTCTTCAGTCCAAGGCGGTACAGGCTGGGACGAACACGGTCTGGCGCATTGAGATCAGTCGTCGCGACAATTTCTTCCAGCGAAGGCGGAAAGGTTCGATAACGCGTGGTCACTTGAAATCGAACCTTTTAAACTCGCCGCAGACAAGTGTGGAGCTCGAACAAACGAATATTACGACATTGCCGCCATATCTTTGCCACATTTCAACAGCTTCTGGAAGCATGAACTTTCCTGTTTACCAAGTCGCTACAATAATGCTGTTGCTTCAGCACTGTTTCTATTTTGGATACAATCCAGCGGCAAAGCTTATCGCTTTTAGTGTAGTCGCCTAGACCCGGTCGGTCAGGATGTTGCGATCCGCGATCTGGATCAGGACAGTTGCATATCCGACCATCGTGGTCCGCGGCGGAACGCTGTGCGCTGGCGGAATGGACGGGTCGATGGCGATATGCTGGAGCCAGACAGCACGTTTCGCCTTGTCCAGTCGCCAGCGCAGTAGGTCCCACAGTGACCGGTCGCTCGATGGCTGACCGGGGGAGTGGAACGGGGTGCCGTCGAAATAATCACTCACCGGTCCGGA
>NZ_JBMERN010000083.1:0-16591 GCF_049310965.1 Loktanella sp. DJP18
ACAAACGAACGCCGGATCGACAAGCTGCGGACAGCCGCGGTAAAGTTCATTGATGCGTTGCTGAAGCCGGAATTCCGGGATCGCATTTCGGTGTCGCTGGTGCCCTATTCGGAACAGGTGAACATCGGCCCGCAACTGTTCAATCTGCTGAACGTCAATCAGACCCACAACTTTTCGCACTGCATCGAATTTCCGTCGTCGACGTTCCAGACCACGACGTTCAACACGAATCTGACATACGACCAGACACAGGCCGTGCAGTTCAACGCCTATGGCAAGGGCAATTTCGACAACGTGTCGGGATCGACGCGAAACGACAGCAATCCGGCACTGGACCAACCGGTCTGTCCAAAAGAGACTTATGAGTATCCGTCTTGATCAAGCGGTTTTTGGTGTCCACGTGCGATCAGCTTTGACGAGCGCGTTTGCCATCTCGATGAGCTTGCGCATGATGGCGACGATGGCGACCTTTGCGGGCTTCCCTGCGGCGCGGAGGACTTCATATTTGGCCTTGAGATCCAGGTTATACTTCATTGCGACCAAGGCTGGCATATAGAGAGCATCGCGCAGTGGCTTTCGCCCGCCTCCTATGAACGCCTTGCCCTGCCACTGGCCGGACTGACGGGTGATTGGTGCAAGACCGGTTAGGCTGGCCACCTGTTTGCGCTGCAACGTACCGATCTCGGGCAATAGGGTCAGCATTGCGGCGGCCGTGACTGCA
Source organism: Loktanella sp. DJP18 (assembly GCF_049310965.1). Lineage (NCBI taxonomy): Bacteria > Pseudomonadati > Pseudomonadota > Alphaproteobacteria > Rhodobacterales > Roseobacteraceae > Loktanella > Loktanella sp. DJP18. The sequence continues at coordinate 722 of NZ_JBMERN010000083.1, forward strand.
CCAATCCCAGGCATGGAGCAGAGAATATCGCGGTTGCGTGCAGTGGCCTCATGCGCCTCAATCAGCGCAGCAATTTCAGCGTCCAGCTCGGCAACCTGACGTTCTACCTGCGTGAGCCGCGCCTTGGTTTGACGTTTCAGCAGAGCAATATCCTGGATCTGGGCACGGTTGCGCAGTCGCGTACGGTCCTTGATCAGCCCGGCACGTGCAACGTGTAAATCCCTGAGAACAAGGGTTTCCTTCAAACAAGGCGCTTGAGGCTCAAGGCTGAACGCAGCCCCCATCCGGGCCAACATCCGGGCATCCACCGCATCGGTCTTGGCCCTGGTCCCATGTGCTTCAGCGAACCGGCGTGCTTGCAACGGGTTCACTTTGACCAAAGGAAATGCCTTGCTGAACGCCGCCTCGAAGGCCTTGTGATACGGACCAGTCGGCTCGAACACGATCCGCGCCACCAGGGCCTTACCAAGCCATTTTCGCAGAGCTCGAAATCCAGCAGCCGAGTTCTCGAAGCGATGCGCCGCTCCGTCTTCCAGTCTGAATGCGTCCAAATGGGCTTTGGAAATATCCACGCCAATGGTATGATCTGTCATCTTCGCCATGTCCTATGCTTGTCATGCGTGGATTGTCACACGCGTATCCGTTCAGGCCCTGTGGTGAAGACGGCGGCTGATCAAACTCACAAACGGTCCACTACGACCAAGCGCTTTACGATCCAACCGCCGCCACTGCCCACCATAAATGGTGTGGTGGGCAGTGGCTCCTTTATACCTCAGGAGCCAGGTTCAGGATAAGACAAGCGCATCATTCCGATCAGCCAGGATCGCACCGCGCTGGTGAACGCGATCAACAGCCTGGAACCACGGGCCGGCACCTCGATCTTTCTGGGGCTGAAGTGGGGCGTGACCCTGCTTGATCCCTCGTTCCAGAGCGTGATCAGTGCGCTACCCTCCGCGACTATCGATCCGGCCTTCGATGACCGCCCCGAATCCTACGACGCACCGTCCGGCGTGATGTGGAAGACCCGGTCACTGAAATACCTCGTGCTGATGACGGACGGATACAACGACAACTCGTGGCGCCTGAAGGACTCCTATTACACAGATCCCAGCTATTGGCTGTATTGGGCCAAGCACAACCTGCCCTGGGTGGCCCAGGACCGGAACGGCGGACCCGACGCCACGATCAGCGAATATCGCAACAGCACCCTGTTCTATACCCGCGATCAGGGCGTCGGCTACATGGACAGCATGTGCGAGGCCGCGCGCAATGCCGGAATCATCATCTACGCGATCTCGATGTCGGGCGACGAAACCTCGGACGTCGCAGTCCAGGGTGCCGAGGCGATGGCGCGTTGCGCTGGCGATGCCAACCGCTTCTTCGTGACGTCCGGCCCGGAGCTTGACCAGATCTTCGAGCGAATCGCGCAGCAGATCACCGACCTGAGGTTGACGCAATGATCCGCCGCATCCCGCGCACCCCCTCCGCACCGAGGACACGTCTCGGCCGCCTGCTGCGCCGCTTCCGGCTGTCCGAGGCGGGCAATTCGTCGATCGAGTTCGTCCTGCTGTTTCCGGCGATCTGGATGATGTTCGGTGCCACGATGGAAGCGGGCATGTATTCCATGCAACAGGTCATGCTGGAACGCGGGCTTGACCTGACGGTCCGCGACGTCCGTCTGGGCATCATCCCGGCCCCGACCCACGAAAAGCTGGTGAAGGCGACCTGCAAATACGCGGTCATCCTGATCGATTGCGAAACGAACATGCGGCTCGAAATGTTGAAGTCGACACCGACCGCCTTTGTCGCACCCAGCCCGACCGTGCCCTGCATCGACAAGGTCCAGACCGGCATCGCGAATGTGGCGATCAGCAACGGCGCAAACAACGACCTGATGGTGCTGCGTGTCTGCGTGCAGATCGAGCCTCTGTTGCCGCTGGCCGCCATGGGCCGCGAATTGATCAAGGGCGGCAAGCCCGGGCACTATCCGCTGTCGGCCACGTCCTCCTATGTGATGGAGCCATTCCAATGGAGTTGACGACCCGCATTGCCACGGCGCTGCGCGGACTCTGGCGGCGAGAGGATGGCGTGATGACGCTCGAATTCGTCATTCTGGCCCCTCTCATGTTCTGGACCTACCTTGCCACGCTTGCCTACTTCGACGTCTACCGGACCGAGGCGATCAGCGAGAAGGCGTCCATGACGATCGCTGACCTGCTGAGCCGGGAACGGAACTATGTGAACGACGACTATATCGACGGCACCTACGGGTTGCTGCAATTCCTGACCCGCGGCGACAGCACGCCGGGCCTGCGCATCAGCAGCCTGCGCTATCACGACAATGCAAGCTTGGTGAACAAGGACGACGGCACCGACCATTTTCATGTGGTCTGGTCAGAGGTTCGGGGCAATACCGACGCGAGAGAAGCCTTCACGAACGCGGATACGCGCGTGCGCAGCCTGACGTCGCAGCTTCCGCAGATGGGTGACGGCGACCGCCTGATTCTGGTCGAGACCTGGACGCATTATACCTCGGCGTATAATCTGGGCCTGAGAAGCGTCTGGGGCGGCGGACCGAAGTCCCAGTCCAACAACGACGTCGAGGTGGATCAGATCAAGGACATCGTGATGGAGACCTTCATCTTCACGCAGCCCCGCTTCAAGCAGACCTGCTTCAACAACACGCCGGCCGATCTGACGAAACGGTTGTGCTGATCGCCTAGACGATCGCCGGTGCCGTCTCGAGTGCGATGCGGTCCGCCAGCGCCTTGGCCACGCCGGGCGAGGTCAGTCCACCAACCCCGACGCGGCGACCGATGCGCCAGTAAAGCCCCGGTTGCCAAGTCCGCGACTGGGATACAGCCATGCGCAGGGTAAACCCGTTCGACGGCTTCAGCGCCATCGGATTGCGGTCGACGGCGACGATCTGGTCGCGGGCGGCGATCAGTTGCCCTGCCCCGTCCATCAGACCACGGTCGGTCCAGCGCAGGCTGTCGCCCCGCCCACGCCACATGGCGAACGCGAGGGCGAGTGCCGCAAGCCCCCCCGCGACCATGACGGCCTGTGTCGCGAAGCCTTGGTGCAACGCCGTGCGCAGCAGCAGGACGGCGAGCCCGCCCATCATCAGGATGCCCGTGGTCGTCCGAAAGACGGTCGGTGCCAGGACGGGCGGTGGAATGTCTGACATCGGGGCAGCCTCGATTTGCGGGGGCGCGTGTCAGCGCTGACAAACCACCTGATACCCCGGTTGCGCGGTTTGTTCCATCGCCGTCCTGCCGCGCGGCGCCGCAGGCATGGGCGACGAAAGAGCGATCAGGCCATCTGCGCACCGACAGCCTGCCGCACGAGGGTCCAGTAGACCTCGGCGACCTCGGGTTCCGTCAGGCGGCCCTCTGGCCGATACCAGTTGGTGATGCCCGTCAGCAACGCGATCAGGCCGAGAGTCGCGACGCGGGCGTCCGGCACGCTGAAATCGCCCGCCGCCACGCCCTCGCGCAGGATCGCTTCCAGACGGTCCTCGTAGGCGCGGCGCAGGGCGGCGATGGTATCGAAGTTCGCGGCGCTCAGGTTGCGCAGTTCCATGTAGGACAGGAAGACCGTATCCCGACGCGGCAGGTGAAAGCGGATGTGAAAGCGGGTGAACGCCTCCAGCCGCCGGACCGGCGATCCGTCGATGGCCGCCGCGTCACAGGCGGTGATGACATCGGTCATGTTGTCGCGCAGAAGGTCGAACAGAAGCGACTGCTTGTCGGCGGTATAGTTGTAAAGCGCACCGGCCTGCACGCCCACCTCTGCCGCGATCTGCCGCATCGAGACGGCGGCATAACCGTGCTGGGCGAACAGCCGCAGGGCGGCGTCCTGCACCTTCGGTCCGGTGATCCCGGCATGAGAGCCCTGTTTGCGCGCCATGTCCCTAGGTAACTGAACGGTCGTTCAGATGAAAAGCGGTTTCCCCGACCGGGCCGCACCTCTATGCTGCGGCCGTGTCCCAAAGGTAGCACCGATGCCCTCTGCCCGCCTCCTGATCCTGTGCCTGTTGCTTGCCGGATGCGCCGACGCACCGTCGCTGGACGGACGCATCTCGGCGGCAGCAGCAGCAGCCCCCTATCCGACGTTGCAGCCACTGGCGCCCTTGCTGGCCCGCGCCGCCACGCCGGGGCAGATCACGGCCGCTTCGACAGCGCGGATGGACGGCGACACGGCGGGGCTGCGCGCGCGGGCGGCGGCCCTGCGCGGGCCGGTTGTGGATGCCGCGACGCGGACGCGGATGCAGGGCGGCGTCGCACGGGCCGCGTTGCGGTAGCCTCGCGTTTTCGCTAACACCGCGCCCAAGCACCACATCCAGACCGACAGCCAGAACCGGAGCCACCTCATGTCAGATCCCCTTCGCCTTGGTATCGCAGGGCTTGGCACCGTGGGGATCGGCATCGTGCGGATCGTGCAGGCCCACGCGGATCTGCTGGCCGCGCGGGCCGGGCGGCCCATCGTGATCAGCGCCGTCTGTGCAAGGTCGCACAAGGATCGCGGCATCGACCTGTCGGGCTACGCGTGGGAGGACGATCCGGTCACGCTTGCCGCCCGCGACGATGTCGACGTGGTGATCGAGGTCATGGGCGGCCACGACGGCCCTGCAAAGGCCACGACCGAGGCCGCGATTTCCCACGGGAAGGACGTGGTCAGCGCCAACAAGGCGTTGCTGGCGATCCATGGTCAGGCGCTGGCCGAGGCGGCAGAGGCCGCCGGTTGCGTGATCCGCTTCGAGGCGGCGGTCGCAGGCGGCATCCCGGTCGTGAAATCGCTGATCGAAGGGCTGGCCGGCAATGCGATAACCCGCGTGCTGGGCGTGATGAACGGCAGCTGCAACTACATCCTGACCCGGATGGAAGACGCGGGCCTGACCTATGCCGAGGTCTTCGAGGAGGCCAATCAGCTTGGGTACCTCGAAGCGGACCCGGAACTGGACGTGGGCGGCATCGATGCAGGCCACAAGCTGGCGCTGCTGGCCGCCATCGCCTTTGGCACGCAGGTGGACTTTGCCGGTGTCGCGCTGGAAGGCATCGGGTCGGTGACGATCGAGGATATCCGTCAGGCCGCCGACATGGGTTACCGGATCAAGCTGCTGGGCGTCGCACAGATGACCGGGCGCGGGCTGGAACAGCGCATGCAGCCCTGCCTCGTGCCCGCGACCTCGCCACTGGCCCAGCTGTCGGGCGGCACGAACATGGTCGTGCTGGAAGGCGACGCCGTCGGCCAGATCGTGCTGCGCGGGGCCGGTGCCGGTGAAGGGCCCACGGCCAGCGCCGTCATGGCCGATGTCGTGGACCTGGCGCGCGGCACCCGCTACCCGACCTTCGGGCAACCCGCCACAAGCCTGCGCCGCGCCCGCGCCGCGACCGCCGCAATCCCCGCGCCCTATTACCTGCGCCTGCGCCTGCTGGACAAACCCGGCGCGCTGGCCAAGGTCGCGACGGCCCTTGGCGACGCTGGCGTCAGCATCGACCGGATGCGGCAATACGACCACAGCGACACCGCCGCCCCTGTCCTGATCGTGACCCACAAGACGACCCGCGCCGCGCTGGACGAGGCCCTTGCGCGTTTCGCAGACACCGGTGTCGTGATGTCCGATCCTGTGGCGATCCGGATCGAGGCGGTTTGAGCTGTACCCGGCACCGACGCTTTGCAGAAATCACCGTGCCTGTTAGCGATCACACGGTTGTCATGCTGCGGTCCTAGACGCTACGCCGCTGACAGTAACCCTGAAGGAACGCGCATGTCCCCGACTCCCGACTTCAACGATCGTACACTTTCCCTTGGCCTTGCCCGCGTGTCCGAGGCCGCGGCCATCGCCTGCGCCTCGCTGATCGGGCGCGGCGACGAGAAGGCCGCCGATCAGGCCGCCGTCGACGCCATGCGCACGCAGCTCAACAAGCTCGATATCGCGGGCGTCGTGGTGATCGGCGAAGGAGAGCGTGACGAGGCCCCGATGCTCTATATCGGCGAAGAGGTCGGCACCGGCAACGGACCGGGCGTGGACATCGCGCTCGACCCGCTGGAAGGCACGACGCTGACCGCCAAGGACATGCCGAACGCGCTGGCGGTCATCGCAATGGGACCGCGTGGCAGCATGCTGCACGCCCCCGACGTCTACATGGACAAGCTCGCCGTGGGACCCGGCTTCAAGATCGGCGTGGTCACGCTGGACATGACCCCGTCGCAACGCGTGTCGGCGCTGGCGGCGGCCAAAGGCTGTTCGATCAGGGACATCACGGTCTGCGTGCTGGAACGGCCGCGGCACGAGGAGATGATCGCGGAAATCCGGTCTACCGGAGCGGCGATCCGGCTTATCACAGATGGCGACGTGGCCGGTGTCATGCATTGCGCCGAAGCGGCGCGCACCGGCATCGACATGTACATGGGATCGGGCGGTGCGCCCGAGGGCGTCCTGGCCGCCGCGGCGCTGAAGTGCATGGGCGGGCAGATCTTCGGCCGCCTCATGTTCCGCAACGACGACGAGCGCGGCCGCGCCACCAAGGCCGGAATCACGAACTTCGACCGGGTCTATACCCGCGACGACATGGTCACCGGCGACGTGATCTTTGCGGCCACGGGCGTCACCGACGGGTCGCTGCTGCCGGGAATCAAGCGCGAGCCGGGATTCGTGACCGCGGAAACCGTGCTGATGCGGTCCAAGACCGGATCGGTGCGGCACATGCGGTATCGCAATCCGGTGGCGTAAGGGGTCCGGGCTGCGCCCGGAGCCGCTGGCAGGAGTTTATCTGGCCAGATGAAGGCACGGGCCTGTCCCCGACGGGGTCTCTGTGGCACAAGCGGCCGCGACGACACGCGAGGGACGATGTGACCGACAAGCCAGCCTTTCTGAACGTGGCAGCGTCGCTGACCGGGCGACGCTGGGTCGGCCCGGGCGTGGACGAGGACCGGGCCTGCGACGCGATGGAACAGGCCACCGGCTTTCCCGCAGCCTTGTGCCGGACGCTGGTGCAGCGTGGTGTCGTGGCCGAGCGTGCGGCGGCGGACGCCTATCTTGCCCCCACTCTGCGCGACCTGCTGCCGGACCCGCGCAGCCTGCGCGATATGGAATTGGCGGCGACACGCTTTCTGGCCGCCGTGAAGGCCCGACAGCGAATCGCGATCTTCGCCGACTACGATGTCGATGGCGGGTCGTCCGCCGCGCTTTTGCTGGTCTGGTTGCGCGACATGGGACTGCGCGCGACACTCTACGTGCCGGACCGGATCGACGAAGGCTACGGTCCCAACGATGCCGCCATGGCGGCCCTCGCCCGCGATCACGACCTGATCGTCTGCGTCGATTGCGGCACGTTGTCCCACGGGCCGATCGCAGCGGCGGTCGGTGCGGACGTGATCGTGCTGGATCACCATCTTGGGGCCGAGACATTGCCCCCGGCGCTGGCCGTCGTGAACCCGAACCGGCAGGACGAAAGCGGAGCACTGTCGCATCTGTGCGCCGCCGCCGTCGTGTTCCTGATGCTGGTCGAGGCGAACCGCCAGTTGAAGGCTGACGACGTGAAGGGCCCCGACCTGATGGGGCTGCTGGACCTTGTGGCGCTGGCGACGGTCGCCGACGTCGCGCCCCTGATCGGCGTGAACCGCGCGCTGGTGCGGCAGGGCCTGACGGTCATGGCCCGGCGCCAGCGGCCCGGTCTGGTCGCGCTGGCGGATGTGGCGGGCATGGATCAGGCCCCGACGTCCTACCACCTGGGGTTCCTGCTGGGTCCACGCGTCAACGCGGGCGGTCGGATCGGTGCGGCGGACCTTGGCGCGCGACTTCTGGCGACTGACGACCAGCACGAAGCCGCGGCCCTGGCCGAACGGCTTGACGTCCTGAACACCGAACGCCGAGAGATCGAGGGCCGGGTGCGCGAGGCTGCTCTGGAGCAGGCGACAGAGCGCGGACTGGACGGCCCGCTGGTCTGGGCCGCCGGCGCGGGTTGGCATCCCGGTGTGGTCGGTATCGTCGCCGCGCGGCTGAAAGAAGCGACCAACCGCCCCGCCATCGTCATCGGGCTGGAAGACGGGATCGGCAAGGGATCGGGACGATCGGTTAGCGGTATCGACCTGGGTGCCGTGATCCAGCGCGTCGCGGCCGAGGGTCTGCTTCTGAAGGGCGGCGGGCACAAGATGGCCGCCGGCCTGACCGTGACCGAAGACATGCTGCTCGCCGCGATGGACCGGATCGCCGCCCTGCTCGACAGGCAGGGGGCCGGTGCGCTGGGGCCGTCGGACCTGCGCGTCGATGGCCTGTTGATGCCGGGTGCCGCGACGGTGGAGTTGATCGACCGGATCGCCGCGGCCGGGCCCTTCGGTGCCGGTGCCTCTGCCCCGCGCTGGGCCTTTCCGGATTGCCAGATCCTGTTCGTCAAGCAGGTGGGCACCGGGCATCTGAAGGTGACATTCGGCGACGGTCTGGGCGCGCGGATCGACGCAATCGCCTTCGGCGCGATGGACGGCCCCATGGGGGCGGCGCTGACCAACCATGGTGGCGCGCGGTTCCACCTCGCGGGCCGGCTGGAGGTCAATGCATGGCAAGGTCGTCAGAGTCCGCAGCTGCGCCTGGAAGACGCGGCACCGTCCTGATCGACCCTGCCGCGGCGTCAGGTTTTTTTTTTGCGCTCTGCGCACGAAAATGCCCTTGCGCCCCCCGGAGCCCTTGCCTAAAAGCGCCTCACCAAGCGTGGCCCGTTCGTCTATCGGTTAGGACGTCAGGTTTTCAACCTGAAAAGAGGGGTTCGACTCCCCTACGGGCTGCCACGGCTTTATCCGACGACATGCTGTTGCCTGAACCGTTCGGATCGGCGTTTCTACAGTTGTTCCGTCGTATCGGTCAGCCAGCCAGGAAAGAGAGCGGCGTGCTTTCGCCGGACGCTCGACTTCACCAATTTGAATCGCAGACCAGGCAGACTTTCGGCAGCCCCGACTTTCCTCTGATTGTCAGCGATCATCTCCAAACGCCTTGCGCCAGGTGTCGACAAAGATGCGTCGGCGGGCCTGGTCCATCGCGACCAGCAGCGTGGGCGCGATCGGGATCGGGCGGCGGGCGCTGTCGGGCAAGGGCTGTTCGTCGGCGCTTGCGGGCTGGACGAGACGGCTGTCGGCCAGAATGGCCTGCCCCCGTGCGGAGAGGATGAAGTCCAGCAGGCGCGCTGCCAGCGCCGCATGGGGCGCGCTTTCGGGAATGAGATAGGCGCGCGACAGGATCAGCGTGTAGTCCTGCGGCGCGATGACGCCGACGCGGTCACTGATGTCGTCGACCAGATAGGACCCCAGTACGTTGTAGGCGATCAGGTAACGGCCGCTGGCAACGCCCGCGATGATCTCGGCCGAACAACAGGTCGCGACGGCGTCGACGCGGGCGAAGCCTTCCAGCAGGCCGCCGAAGGTCGTCGCCTGCTGGCTGTCCATGAAGGCAAAGAGGTCGCCAAGGCCGGAGGCCTCGATGTCGTAGGTGGCGATCCGGTTGCGGTAGGTTTCGGGCCGGCGGCGCATGAGGTCGAGCAGGTCAAAGCGGCTGTGCGGCACGTCCGCGGCGGGCACGAGGTCCTTGTTGTAGATCGTGACAGCCGCCTCTTGGGTGATGCCCCAGATTTCGTCCCGCCACCGTCGCGCGGATGGCAGGGCCTGCGTCAAAGGCGAGACATAGGGCTGGGCGCAGGCGCGGTTGACCAGATCGACCATCTGGTGAACGCCGGACGAGATCACGGCGTCGATGCTGCCCTGCCCCGCATCGCAGGCCTGCCGCGTCACCGCGTAAAGCGCGTTGGAGCCCCATTGTTCATAGCGCACGGCCACGGTCGGGTTGGCACTGACGAAGGCGTCCAGCACCGGGGCGAAGACATCGATATCCGTCGTGGACCGCACCGCCAGCACCGTCGCGGGAAGGACGTCGCCGGCCTGGAAGGTGGTGACCGCCTCTTGCGCGGTTGCTGGTCCGGCCATGGCAAGCAGCAGGGCGAACAGGCGGGTCACTGGCTTTGGCCTGCGCCGTGGTGAGGCAGGGTCAGGCTGACGCGAAAGCCGCCCTGGACGGTGGCCATCGTCATCTCGCCGCCGAACGCTTGGGCCACGGCGCGCACGATGGACAGGCCAAGACCCGCACTGTTGCCCTTCGACGCCGCCGACCTTTCGAAGCGCTGACCCAGCGTTGCCCGCACGGCATCGGGCGGCCCGTCACCGCTGTCCTGCACCCAGATCGCGCTGCCCGTGGGCGTGGGAGAGACGCCGATCACGACGGGCGTCGCACCGTGGCGCAGGGCGTTGACCAGCATGTTTCGGACCGCCTCGGTCAAGGAGATTTCGTCCGCCAGCACGACGACCGCATCTTCACCGATCCGCAGCTGCACGTCCTTGCCGGGGGCCAGCAGTTCGTGGTCGCGGCTGTCCAGCACGGTCAAGGCGATGTCGCGCAGGTCGATCGCCGTGGGGGCGGCATTGTCGATCCGGTGGATGACCAGCGCGCGCGACAGCATCTGATCCAGCAGTCGACCCAGCGACCGGGTGCGCCAGACCAGCCGCTCCAGCCGTGGCAGGCGGCGGGGGGCGTCATCTTCAAGCGCCAGTTCCGCTTGGGCGCGGATCGCGGCAACGGGCGTGCGCAACTGATGCGCCGTGTCCGAGATCAGGTTCTTCATCGCGCCGACCTGCCGGTCGAGACGCCCCATGAAGCGGTTCAGCGCGCCAACAAGCACGCGCACCTCTTGGGGGCCGTCCGCCTGCATGGGCGTCAGGTCGTAGGGGTCGCGCTGGGCCAGGTCGCGTGTCAGAACCTCCAGCGGGCGCATGGCGGACCGGATGATGATCAATGCGCTGACGATCAGGGCGATGCCGCCGAAGGTCGTGACGAACAGGGCGCGCCTTGTCAGATCGAGCGCCATCGCGCGACGCGCCCGCGTGGTCTGGCCCACGGTGACATAGATGCGTCCTGCGTAGGCGCGTTCGGAGAACAGCCGCGACACGGTGACGAAGCGGGCTGCGTCGTCCTGCAGGGTCCAGTCCCGAAACCGCGGCTGGACCGTGTCCAGCGCTGCGGGGATGCCGTCGTAGCCGGTCAGCAACGCGCCATCGGGACCGTGGATCGCATAGAAGATGCGATCCTCCGGGGCCAGCGACAGCAAGCCGAAGGCCGACACCGGCAGGTCGATCACCGGCCCCTCGTCACCGATGGAGATCGATTCGGCGATGTCCTGTGCCGCCCCGACCAGCAGCGGGTCGAATGCCTGCCGCGCCGCGCTGCGGCCATAGGCGAAGGCGGCGAAGGCCACGACGATCCCGCCCAGGGCCAGCAGCGACAGCACGCCCACCATGACGCGCGACACCAGCGTCCAGCGGTGGTGCGGCGACCGTCTAAGCATCTGTCGTGATCCGGTAGCCTATGCCGCGCTGCGTCTCGATCCGGATGGAGGACGCGGTCAGCCGCTTGCGCAGGCGGGCGATGTAAAGCTCGATCGCGTTGAGGCCGACGTCGGCATCGTCGAAGGTGAACAGCCCTTCATACAGGCGCTGCTTGCTGATCGGCTGACCTTGCTGACGCAGAAGAAGACCCAGCAGCGCCGCTTCCCGCCGGGTCAGGTCAAGGGCGGTTCCATCAAGCGTCGCGGTCTGGGTCGCTGCCGAAAATGTCAGCGGGCCCAAGGTGATGGCGTCGGATTTCTGGTCCGCATCGCGCCGCATCAGGGCCCGCAGCCGCGCGTCCAGCTCGCGGTGATCGAAGGGTTTCACAAGGTAGTCGTCCGCGCCAAGGTTCAGCGCCGACACCCGGTCATCGACCGAGAAGAGCGCGGTCAGCATCAGGACCGGCGTGCGGTCGGCGCGCGCGCGCAGATCGCGCAACAGGTCGGTGCCATGCCGGTCTGGCAGGTTGATATCAAGCACCATGGCGTCATACCGCTGCACGGACAGGAAATCCTCGGCCTCGGCCACGCTGCCCGCCACATCGCAGGCCATGCCGGACCGGGAAAGCCGGGCGGCAATGGCCTCTGCCACGTCAGCGGCATCTTCGACGATCAGAACCCGCATCCGTCTCCCCCGCCCTGCCCCCATGCCCCTCGGTCATCCCGTGACAGGTTCGCGACAGCTTTGTCGCATAGGGTCTTATCAGCCATCCGCGAGGAGACCGCAATTCTGCGGTGCGGTGGCGCATGGCGACCGGGCCGCCCTATGCCCGGCAAAATCTGATCTGGAGGGATTATCACATGACCATCAAGGCCACACGCCTGACCATCGCCGCGGTTCTGCTGGGCGCATCGACCCTTGCCGCATCCGCGCAGGGCTTCACCCCCGAAAACCCCGAGTGCATCGCGCCCGCCAACCCCGGCGGCGGCTGGGACTTTACCTGCCGTCAGGTCGGCAAGCTGATGCAGGACGAAGGTCTGATCGACAGCACCATGCAGGTCGTGAACCTTGCCGGCGGCGGCGGTGGCGTGGCCTACGCCGAAGTCGTGAACAAGCGCAACGACAGCAACGACCTGATCGTGGCTGCCTCTTCTGCCACCACCACCCGGTTGGCGCAGGGTGCGTTCCCGGGCAACACGATGGACCAGGTTCGCTGGCTGGCGTCCGTCGGGGCCGACTACGGCGTGATCGCCGTGTCCAAGGACAGCGAGATCGCCGACCTGCCCGCCCTGCTGGAGCAGATCAAGACCGATCCGTCCTCCATCTCGGTCGCCGGTGGGTCCGCCGTGGGTGGCTGGGATCACCTGAAGGTGCTGATTGCCGCCGACGCCTATGGCATCGACGACGTGCGGTCCGTGAAATACATCGCCTTCGACGGCGGTGGCGAGGCGGTGACGCAGTTGCTGGCTGGTTCCGTGCAGGCGTTCACCGGAGACGCATCGGAGGCCAAGGGCTTTGTCGACAGCGGCGACATCCGTGTGCTGGCGGTGCTGGCCCCCGAGCGTCTGGATGGCGATTTCGCCGACTTTCCGACCGCCAAGGAACAGGGCGTCGATGCGGTCGGTGCGAACTGGCGGGGCTTCTACGGCCCCGGCGGCATGAGCGACGAAGCCTATGAGGCCTGGGTCGCCAAGATCGGCGAGCTTTATGCGTCTGACGCATGGAAAGAGGTCATGGCCACCAACGGCATCGCCCCCCTCGACCTGCAGGGCGCCGAATTCCAGCAATTCGTGGCCGACGACGTGACGCGGATCAATGCCATCTCGAAAGAGATCGGCATCATCCAGTAACGGCCGGATCACCGGAGGGGGTGCCGCGCGACCGCGCGGCCCCCCATTTATCCGCGCCCCGCGCGGTGCCCTTCTTCCCTCAAAGGACCTGTTCCATGACCGATCGCATCTTTGGCGTCGTCGGCCTGCTGCTGGCCATCGGCTATGCCCTGACCGCGATGACGATCCAGGAAAGCTTTCTGTCCGACGCCGTCGGCCCGAAGGCTTTCCCGATCATCATCGCCACCGTTCTGGGACTGTCGTCCCTTGTCATTGCCCTGCGCCCCGACACCTCGCCGTCGTGGCCCAGCCTTGGCCGGCTGGCCGAGATCCTGGCGGCCGCCGTCGTCATGGTGCTTTACGCGGAGCTTCTGCCCGTTCTGGGTTTCATCATCGCGACCTTCCTCGCCAGCGCCTACCTGACCTGGCGGCTGGGGTCAGAGGTGATCGGGTCGCTGATGATCGGCGTCGGCACCTCGCTTGGCATCTACGTCATCTTTCACCTCGTGCTGGGCCTGTCGCTCGCGCGCGGTCCCCTTGGCTTCTGAGGACGCACGCACATGGAAACCCTTTCCTCTCTCGCCGACGGCTTTGCCATCGCGCTGACCTGGCAGAACATCCTGCTGGCGCTTCTGGGGTGCTTTCTGGGCACCATCATGGGTGCCCTGCCCGGCCTTGGCCCGTCGAACGGCGTGGCGATCCTGATCCCGTTGGCCTTCACGCTGGGCCTTGGGCCGACGGCGTCGCTGATCCTGCTCACCTCGGTCTACTACGGGGCGATGTATGGCGGGCGCATTTCGTCGATCCTGCTGAACATTCCCGGCGATGAGCCCGCGATGATGACCTGCCTCGACGGCTATCCGATGGCCCAGAAGGGCATGGCCGGTCAGGCCCTGTCGCTGTCGGGCATCGCGTCCTTCGTCGGCGCGTTCTTCGCCACCTGGGGCCTGATCTTTCTGGCCCCGCAGCTTGTGAAGATCGCCCTGCTGTTCGGTCCTGCCGAATACTTCGCCCTCTTTGCGCTGGCCTTCATGACGCTGGGCGGCGTGTCGTCCACCAATCAGGCGAAATCGGCCTTCGCCGCGGCACTCGGTCTGGCGCTCGCGATGATCGGTGTCGATACGCAGACGGGCGTGCCGCGCTTCACCTTCGGCGAGGTGCATCTTTACGACGGCCTCGATTTCCTTGTCGCCATCGTCGGTCTGTTCGCGCTGTCGGAAGTGTTCATCTTCCTCGAACACCGGCACGGAGAGGCAGCCGGCGATGCGAACAAGATCAAGGTCGGTCGCCTGACGCCGCCGATGTCGATGATCAAGCAGACCACACCGACCATGATCCGGTCCACGATCCTCGGCTTTCTGGCCGGGGTGCTGCCGGGGGCCGGTGCGTCGCTCGGGTCGTTCATCGCCTACACGTTCGAGAAGAAGCTGGTCGACCCCGAGGGCAAGACCTTCGGCAAGGGCGATCCACGCGGGGTTGCCGCACCGGAGGCAGGCAACAACGCCGCCGCCGGTGGCGCGTTGGTGCCGATGCTGGCTCTGGGTGTGCCGGGATCGGGCACCACAGCCGTGCTGCTGGCAGTGCTGCTGAGCCTGAACATCACGCCCGGCCCGCTGCTATTCAGTCAGAACCCGGATGTGGTCTGGGGCCTGATCGCCGCACTCTTCATCGCGAACTTCATGCTGCTGGCGATGAACATTCCGATGGTCGGGATCTTCACCCGCGTGCTGATGGTGCCGCCGCGCATCTTGATGCCGGTGGTGGCGATGGTGTCCTTCGTCGGCATCTACGGCATCTCGGGGTCGTCGTTCGATCTACTGGTCATGGTCGGCTTCGGCGTCATGGGCTGGGTGCTGCGCAAGCTCGACGTGCCGCTGGTGCCGATCATCCTCGGCACGCTGCTGGGCAACGCGATGGAGAACAACCTGCGTCGCGCGATCACCATCGACAACGGCAACTGGTTCACCCTGATCGACAGCCCGCTGGCGATCGTCCTGTGGACCATCGCCATCATCGGCTTCATCCTGCCGCTGATCGTCGGTCGCCGGGTCAAGGCCCGGATGCACGCCCGCCGTGACGACGAAGGCAGCCTGTCGGACTGACGCCAAGTCGCCCTCTGGCCACGTCGGAGGGCGACGCCGACATCACTCCTGCGGCATCATCCATGCTAGAACACGCAAGCCTTGCATGGACGATCGGGAACAGTGCGCCGGCAAGTTCCTGCTGACAGGGGGCGCAGACCTTGTGCGCATGATCGACCCAGTAACCTGCGGAGGCTGCTATCAGGAGGATTTTGTCCAGATGGTCGGTGCGCCGTTGGTCCACCGGGATCATGATATTCGCCTACATGGGCGTCTTCTTTTTCGCTGCCCTATGCCGCAACGCAAGACACACAATTGCACGCTGCCTTGGATCAGGTCTGGTCCGGCACCCTTTGCCGGCAGCTGACCTGATCCAAGGCAGCATGCTTTTCGATAGCGGTTGCAATCCGATCAGGTTCGCGTAGGTGGGGTCCGAAAGCGACGCAACTTTGTCGCAAATCGACATTTTCCTATCTTTTAAAATGGATGGCGGGCTGAGGCCTTGAATGGCGACTGCGGCACATTTGCGTCCTTGGTGGGCGCTGCACGGGATACGTGCGGTTTTCCTCAAATTGGATGATCGAAGAAAGATACTT